>JBGQIT010000342.1:0-3478 GCA_041498575.1 Gemmatimonadaceae bacterium | reverse complement strand
GCCGCCTATGTGTTCGCGCTGGCCGGGTTCGGAACGAAGATGGGCCTGGCGCCCCTTCATACTTGGAAACCGGATACGTATGGCGAAGCTCCCAGCCTGGTCGGTGCGCTCATGTCCGGTGCGCTCACAAGCTGCGCGTTTCTGGGCCTTGCCCGCTTCACCGAAGTCACGGTGGCTGCAGGGCTGAGCGATTTCACCCGACCGCTGCTGATCACATTCGGGCTGATTTCACTCGTGATCGCCGCCGCGTTCATCATCGGTCAGGCCGATGTCAAGCGGCTCCTTGCCTATTCCAGCGTCGAACATATGGGTCTCCTCGTGCTCGGCCTGGGCGTGGGGGGAATGGGTGTGTATGGCTCCGTGCTTCACGTGCTGAACAACGGGATCGCGAAAGGGATGCTCTTCCTCGTCGTCGGCAATCTCGTGCTCGCGACCGGATCGTCCGTCGCCGCCGATATGCGTGGAATGCTGAAGCTGCGCCCGTGGTCCGCCGGCCTCTTGCTACTCGGACTGTTCGCAGTCACAGGGTCGCCGCCTTTTGGCTTGTTCGTGAGCGAATTCTCGATCGTGAGCGGAGCGATCCGGGAGGACCACTGGATGGTCGCGGCTGCCATTCTGGTACTGCTCGCCATCATCTTCGTCGGTATCGGCGGGATGTTTCTCAAAATCATTTTCGGCACTGGCACGACAACGCCGATTGAATATGAGAAGGCAACGGGTGACACCGCACTCCTGTTGGTCGGCCCGCTCGCTCTCGCCGGACTGGTCGTGATGCTCGGTCTCTACATACCGGCCCCTCTGCAAGTCTCGCTGGCGCGGGCGGCGCAGTTGCTCGGCGGTATCGCTCCATGAGCGCGCCAGCGTTCCTCAGCGTTTACAATCGAAGGTGTGTCGACGTTGCCGGCATCCCCGTTCATGAAGCGGAGAAGTTTGCCTCGACGCTGGCGACCTCGGTCGCCGCCGGCTGGCGAATTATTTCGCTGTTTGGCCTGCCCGAGGATACTCAAACACTGCGTATCTGCGCCGTCGTTGCCAATGATGACGGTGCGCAATTAGGCGTGGCCTGCACCCTCGTTGGTCAGGAATATTCCGCGCTGTCGGTATCGTGCCATCAGGCGGCGCGGTTCGAGCGCGAGATAGCCGAACAGTGTGGTGCGATTCCCAAGGGCCACCCTTCGCTGAAGCCGTTGCGTCGACATTCGCCCGATCACGCGCCCGGCGGGTGGGCCCTCCGACCGAAGGAGCAGGAAGTTTTCTCTTTTGACGTCGTCCACGGCGACGAAGTCCATGAGGTCGCTGTAGGTCCCGTACACGCCGGTATCATCGAGCCCGGTCATTTTCGATTCCAGGCGTACGGCGAAGAGATTCTTTCGCTGGAAATAATGCTCGGCTATCAACACCGTGGCGTCGAGCGGCTGCTCGAGCGCTCGGAACGCGGCAGAGCGGTTCTCGTTGCCGAGTCTATCGCGGGCGATAGCGTCATTGGGCATGCGAGCGCCTTCTGCGGCGCCATCGAGGCCCTCGCGCGTAGTCAAAAAACGCCTCGCGGCCAGACAATCCGTGGAATCGCGCTCGAGCTCGAGCGCATCGCCAATCACATCGGCGACCTGGGCGCGCTCTCCAGTGATGTCGCGTACCAACCCTCCGCGGCTTTCTTCGGACGTTTGCGCGGCGAGTGTCTCAATCTTCTCATGACGATCTCCGGCAACCGGTATGGTCGCGGATTGATTCGGCCGGGCGGCGTGTTGTTCGATATCCCGCCGGAGATGGTGAGCGAGGCAGTTCGGCGCGTCGAACGGCTCAGGGACGAAGTGCGACCCGTCGCTGAGCTGCTATTCGAAACCTCGTCCGTGCAATCCCGGTTTGATGGCGTGGGCGTGGTGTCAGCGGAGCAGTGCCGTGCCAACGGCTACGTCGGTCTGGTGGCGCGTAGTTCCGATGTGCCGCGAGATGTGCGACATGATTTCGCCTACGGCGTGTATCGCTATGCCCAGATCCCAGTCGCGACTGCCTGGAGCGGGGATGTCTACGCACGCGCCCTGGTTCGCTGGCTCGAGATTCAGCGATCGATTGAGTTCATCATTGAACAGCTGGCGGCGCTGCCGCGGGGCGAGGTCCGGGTCGACTGCGGCGCACTGCGTCCCTCGGAGCTTGTAGTCGCCCTGGAGGAAGGATGGCGTGGCGAAATCGCGCATGTGGTCATGACCGATGCAGACGGTCGCGTACGTCGCCACAAGGTTGTCGACCCGTCCTTCCACAATTGGGGCGCCGTCGCCGCCGCCATGCCCGGTAACCAGATCTCGGACTTCCCGCTCTGCAACAAAAGCTTCAACCTGTCTTACGCCGGACACGATCTTTAACATGTTTGACTTTCTGAGAGCACGTTTTCGGCAGCGAGTGCGGCCGGCCTCTTTGGCGCCGAATGAGAGCGGACTGCCGCAGCGCTTCCGCGGCAGGCCGGTCATCGCAGAACGTCACGCCGACTTTGGTACCGAAGACGGCGGCTCGGAACGCAAACCGATTCCGGAACACCGCGGCCGCCCTCTTCCAGTCATTGATTTGGGTCGAAGCGTATTTGCTCCCGAAGAGACACAGCTGTCCGGCAATTATGGAGCAGCCTTCTCGCAGGATTACCGGATGGCCACGAGCAGCCGAAGCGCCCTGTTGACATCCGACGGCGAAATCGAAATGGCGCATTCGCTGGATCACAGAATGCGTCGCCTGTTCAGCCGCTCCCTTCGATTTCGGCTCGTTGCCGCCGGAAGTTGTGGCGGATGCGAAGCGGAGCTTGCAGCACTCAGCAACGTGGTGTTCGACATGGCCCGGTTCGGGATCCAATTCGTGGCATCGCCGCGTCACGCCGATGGTATCCTGATCGCCGGCGCGATCAGCGCGAACATGCGCGAAGCACTCGAAAAGACTTATGAAGCTGTCCCTGACCCAAGAATCGTAGTGGCGGTCGGCGCGTGCGCCATATCAGGTGGGGTGTTTGTTGGGAGCGAAGAGGTACTCGGCGGCGTTCCGGCCTCGATACCGGTGGACCTATGGATTCCCGGTTGCCCCCCGCATCCGTTGACCGTGCTGGATGGACTGCTGCGTATGTTGGGCCGGCTGGAAGACTCCTCGGTCAATGTGAAGGAGTCACCGTAGATGCCCGGACGGAAGGCTTCGGAAGAAGCGCGGAGAACGCAGATCCTGAAGGCCGGTTACGAGGTGGCATCGCGCAAGGGATTGGATGCATTGACCGTAAGGCTGGTCGCGCACCGCGCGAAGCTGAGCACCGGACTCGTGCTCTTTCATTTCAAGACAAAAGACCAGCTGATCATCGCCCTGCTCGACTACGTGCTACAGACCACTACGGCGCTCCACGTCACCGAGGACATCACAGGCATTCCAGTGCCGCTCGACGGGTTGCTCGCGCTGCTGCGCCGGGAGATGAATCGCATGGCGAGCGAGCCACGCCTCATCAGACTCTTTT
>JBGQIT010000341.1:0-3483 GCA_041498575.1 Gemmatimonadaceae bacterium | reverse complement strand
TCATATTCAGCTGCCATGCCGCCACAAAAAACACTGCCGATGCGATCGCAACCGCCACGCTCGCCTCGCGCACGCTCATCGTTCCGGACGGTATCTCCCTCGACCGCGTACGGGGGTTGCGCGCGTCGATCTTGCGATCAACGATTCGGTTGAACCCCATCGCGGCAAAACGCGCCGACGTGAAGGCGATAACCACCCAAACCACATCGCTCAGTGTAATCGGGGCGACGTAGCTCGCCAACACGACTCCGACAAGCGCGAACGGCAGCGCGAAAACAGTGTGCGGCAGACGAACGAGATTCGCGTGTCGCAGCAGCAGTCCCTGACCGCGCAATGTCTGCCCTTCGCGCGTCGGCGGTGAGGTCAGCGGCTCCTTACCTGGGGTCATTTGACTTTCACTGCTCCGATATGGTCCGCGTTCAGGCCAAGCTGCGCCCACATCGCGTCAACCCGCTTCTTGGTCTCGCTATCCATCTCGATCAGCTTCGGCCAGTTGCGGGTAAACCCCTCTTCCGGCCACTTCCGCGTCGCATCGATTCCCATCTTGGAGCCGTAGGTGAACGCCCTGCTCGAATGATCGAGCACGTCGATTGGCCCCATCGAAAATCTGACGTCTCGCTCCGGATCGATGTGGTTGAGGGCGACCCACCACGCTTCCTGCACGTTCCGCACGTTGACGTCCTTGTCCAACACGACGATCACCTTCGCCAGCGACATGAGGCCCTGTCCCCACATCGCGTTCATCACCTTGTACGCCTGACCGGGATACTGCTTGTCGATCGACACGAACACGAGGTTGTGAAAGATTCCTTCCGCCGGCATGTGGTAGTCCACGATCTCAGGGACCGTGAGCTTGAGAAGCGGGAGGAAGATCCGCTCCGTCGCGTGCCCCAGATAATAGTCCTCCATCGGCGGACGCCCGACGATCGTGCTGGCGTAGACCGGTGAGTGCCTCATCGTCAGTGCCGTCACGTGCACTTGAGGATACAGATCAGCCTCGGAATAGAACCCCGTGTGATCTCCGAATGGCCCCTCGACGACGAGCGGCTCCGCGGGATCGATGTAGCCCTCGATCACGAACTCCGCTTCCGCCGGAACTTCCAGATCGCAGGTGACCGCCTTCGCGAGACTCACCGGCCGCTTGCGCAGAAAACCGGCAAACAGGAATTCGTCGATCGTCGGGGGCAGCGGCGCCGACGCCGAATAGACCGAGGCCGGATCCGCTCCGATCGCAATGGCGACTGACATCCGTTCTCCGTTCACGGCCATTTCGCGCCAATGGGCCGCACCGACCTTGTGCCGCTGCCAGTGCATCGCGAGGGTGCGCGGTCCGAGTACCTGGACCCGGTACATTCCAACATTCCTGATGCCACGCTTTGGATCCTTCGAGATCACCATCGGCAGGGTGATGTAGGGGCCACCGTCCTCCGGCCAGCAGGTCATTATCGGCAACTTCGAGAGATCCACCTCGTCGCCCTTCAACACGATTTCCTGGCATGCCGGCTTGCCGCTCCGAACGCGTGGCGGAAACTTGCCGAGCTCGAGCAGACGCGGAAGCATCGAGAGCTTGCCCATGATCCCTTCCGGCACCTTGAGGTCGAGCATTTCGGTGATGCGCGCGCCAATCTCGTCGAGATCTTCCACTCCGAGGGCCAGCGACATCCGCCGCAGCGAGCCGAAGAGATTGATGACGACCGGATACTGGGACCGCTCACCATTATCGAGAATCACATTCTCGAAGTAGAGCGCCTTGCCGCCCCCAGGCTGTTTCATCACACGATCAGCGATCTCGCACAACTCGAGACGCGCTTGGACGGGCTCACGAATTCGCGCCATCTCACCGGCGCGATCGATGGCTGAGAGGAACTGCGAGATGTTATCGAGGCTCACTTGGTTCAAATCGCGGTGATGGGACGTTCCCCGACGTGAATCGCCGCGACTCCGAACGAGAGGCTCGACCACGTCACCTTTACGAATCCCGCATCTGTCATTTTCTTCGCCAGCTCCTCTTCGACGGGGAAGTTCGCAACCGATCGCGGAAGATAGGTGTACGCCGTGCGATGTCCGCTGATCAAGCGGCCAATCAAAGGCAGCACGCCGTGAAAGTACGCCTGATACAGCGCGCGCACGACGCGCATCCGAGGTGTCGAGAATTCGAGTATCACGAAGCGGCCACCAGGAGCGAGCACGCGAAGAGCTTCCCTGAGCGATGCCTCGAGGCCGGCGACATTCCTGATTCCGAACGCCACGATCGCGCCCGCGAGCTGACCCGACGCCAGTGGCAACTGCACTGCGTCGGCCGTCACCGGCGCTATTCGCCCGCCGGTCACTTTTCTGGCGCCTGCCTTGAGCATCGGCTCGGCGAAGTCGGCGCCTATGACCAGCCCGCGAAAGCCGGGCAAGCTCGAAATCTCCGAGGCGACATCCATCGTTCCCGCGCACAGGTCGAGATATCGCCCCGCCTGATCCCGCTCGACTCCGAGGCGAGCGATTGCCTTGCGCCGCCATCGCCGGTCGATGTTGAGGCTGAGCACATGGTTCAGGAGATCGTATCGCGGGGCGATCTCGGAGAAAATCCGCTGTACGTACGCGCGTTTCTCAGCGCCACCGGCAGCGGCGGCACTGGCAGTCGCCCTGTCTATGTCGGTGGCCAGCATCCTCCGAAAGTTGACCGGCAACGGTGCGCGGGGCAAGCTATCTTTCCCGCGCTCCCAACCATGCCAGCAAGGTCCTACACCGACGTATCCGACCAGCAGGTGGTCGTCTTCGCCCAGGAAGGGCGCGAGGACGCCTATCGCGAGCTGATCAAGCGCTATGAGCGCCCCGTATTCTCGCTCATATACCGCATGGTACGCGACAATGAGACCGCCGAGGACCTGGCGCAGGAAACCTTCATCAAGGTTTTGAACAACATCGACCGCTACCGGCCCGAGTTCAAATTCTCGAGCTGGCTGTTCAAGATCGCGAACAACATCACCATCGATCACCTCCGTCGACGCCAGATCGACACCATCAGTATCGAGGGATCACCCGACGCGGTAACGGCCGAGCGAGCGCGTGCGACGTCAGTGACGGTGACAAGCGGGGGCGAATCACCCCTCGAAGAGCTCGAATCGAAGGAGCTCGGCGCGGCCATAGAGACGGCGATTGCGCGGCTTCGGCCCGAGTACCGCGCTTGCATCATCCTCCGGCACGTAGAGGATTACTCGTACGACGAGATCGCGGAAATCGTGAAGCTCCCATTGGGGACGGTGAAGACCTACATCCACCGGGCCCGGCAGGAGCTGAGGGAGTATTTGGGGGACCTGAAATGACCTCCCGGACCGCTGTTTTGGCAGTCGAAAACTGGCCGAAAAAGACTGAAACCTGTCCCGTACCAAACCCGTAAGCAATACGTGAGGAACCCATGATCGAGCACGATTTTGACGAAGATTTCGTCCCCATTGCGGCCGAGTTGCAGCGACTGCCCTACCTGTCGCCGTC
>JBGQIT010000340.1:0-3548 GCA_041498575.1 Gemmatimonadaceae bacterium | reverse complement strand
CGGTTCGCCGAGGATGCCATCGATGCCGCGATCGCCGAGCTGCAGTGGGTGGAGCGGACGATGACCCGGTTCCGTGGCGACTCCGACATTGGACGCGCCAACCTCGGTGCCGGGCGCGACGGTGTGCGGGTGACGCGCGAGACTGCGTTCGTGATCGCGGCCGCGCTCCGCGCTTCATCGGCGAGCGACGGCCGGTTCGATCCGGCGGTCGGCGCGGCGTCGGAGCTATGGGACGTGCTCAATCGTCACGAGCCGCCGGCGGGCGATCGCGTGCAGCGACTCGCCGCGCGCGGGTTCTGGCGCAAGGTCGATGTTGCGGAGGGGCTCGGCTCGGCGCGGGTGCGGTTCGACGACCCGGATCTGCACCTCGACCTCGGTGCGATCGCCAAGGGCTACGGAATCGATCGCGCCACTTCGGTGCTGCGGTCGCGCGGCGTGAAGCACGCGATCGTTACCGTCGGCGGCGATCTGTTCGCGCTCGGGAATTCGCCCGAGGGAGATCCGTGGACCGTCGGCATACGCTCACCGCACGACGAGCATGCGTTGGCAGCCACCCTTCGAGTCAGCGATCGCGCAGTGGCGACATCCGGCGACTACGAGCGGTTCTTCATGTGGCACGGCGTGCGATATCACCACTTGATCGATCCCGCCACTGCCGCGCCGCGTCGCACGCCCTTTCACAGTGCGACCGTGCTCGCCAGCCGGTGCATCGACGCCGACGCCGCATCGACGTCGGTGTTCGGGCTGCCACGCGACGCCGCACTCGTTATCGCGCAACGGATCGACCCGAGCGCCGAGGTGATTCCATTGACGTGAAGGAGTGAACGAACCGAATCCAATTAACCGCGTTGCGGTGATTACCGCCGCGCAGGAACCAGGGAGGTTGCAATGAAAACCGTGAACGCCTACTGCTCGGCCTGCGATCATAGCGTGCGACTCGTACTTACCGACGAGCCAATCCAGGACGATCCTTCACCCATCCACGACCGCGAGGTAGTCTGCCTCGAAATCGGGGAGCATTGCTCCGGCGCTCTTTGTCCGGTGGGCGCCGTAGCGCCTATCGTCATGGCGGCACGGCTCGTACGAAACGGACTGCAGACCCAGATGCAGCCGATTGTTAAAGGCCACTGCTTTGCCTGCGACAACCAGACCGATTTCGTGATCGTCAGTCGCGAGTATTGTATCTGCTCTCAGTGCGGGACGACGTCGAAGCGGGACACGGTCGATTTCGGAAGTCCCGTCATTTTCAGGGACGAGGGACTGAAGCCTGCAGGCTAGCCAAAACCGGCGACACACACTCACTCGCATCTCTAGAGGTTGAGACAAGATGGCGACCGAAATGATCCCACCTGACCTCAAGTTCGAAGGCGTCGTCCCGATCCTTCGCGTCGGGGATCTGAAAAAAAGCATCGAGTACTACGTGACCGTACTCGGTTTCAAGATCGACTGGAATTATGAAAGGGTGATCGCGTCGGTATCGCGCGGGGGGTGTGGTCTCTTTCTCTCGCAGGGCGATCAGGGATATCCCGGCTCATGGGTGTGGATCGGCGTCGATGACGTTGAGCGTCTGTTCGACGAGTACCGCGCGAGGGGAGCGAGAGTGCGGCACCCACCCACGAACTATGCGTGGGCGCTCGAGATGCAGATCGAGGATCTGGACGGCAATGTCCTCAGGATCGGCTCCGACAACAGGATCGATCAGCCAATCGGCGAATGGCTCGACATGTACGGCAGGCGCTGGGTCAAGTCGCCGGAGGGTGGATGGATGCGCGCCGAATCCTCCGGCTCGTCCGCGTGAGATCTCAGTGCCATCGCATTCGACTCAACCTGCCCTGAAGCTCGCGGTCGTTATTCCAGCGCTCATAGCTTCGCTCGCTACATGCGCGCCGCAACGAACCATAGGTGTTAGTCGACCTACCGTCATTCCGCTCTCATTTTTCGGCGCTGACAGCCTTCCAATGCTTCAGATAGAGTTAGGTGGTCGACCCGTACCATTCATCCTGGACTTTGGAGCGGGCATCACCGTCGTCTCCAAACAGCTCTGTGACACGCTCGGATGCTCACCTGCCGGTCGAATGGCCGGCTTCCGGCACACGGGAGAAGTACTGGAGCTATTACTCGTTTCCCTACCCGCCTTACAGCTTGGGCCGATTGGACAAACGCAGCTGGCAGCAGCCGTGATGGACCTCACGGCGTTCCAGCAAGTCACACCAGTTGCCGGAGTGCTTTCATTGCAGCTTCTCGAGCACACCCCGTTTGAACTCGACCTGCCCAACCGTCGCCTGATCTTGAACCCTGCATCAGCAAGGAAGGCGGAGAACACCACACAGATCCATGTCGCCCTCGTCCGCCAACACCCTGCAACACTCGAGATTTACGTCCCGATTTTTCTGGCAGGCGAGCGCTTCGGATGGGCACAGCTCGATACGGGGTCGCCCCAGACGTACCTCCATGCGTGGTGGAAACCTTTGCTTCGTCAGCATGGCCACAAGCTCTACACGCGAGAGCAGCGGAGCTGGACCGGCCGCCGTGACTCGGTGGAATACTGGTCCGTCAACGGACTCGCGATGCTGGACCCAGCGGCCATCCGCGATTCCGCCAGAGTTGAAGTGGGTGCGATTGTCCCCGATGCCGTCATCGGACTTGACTGGCTCCGACAAGGTGTTCTGTCCTGCGACCTCGATGCATCATCATGTTCTTTCATCCGCACTCGTTAGTTCGTCTCCCAACGGGACGCCGCCCAACGGACGTTGCAGCAGAAAGCACCTTTCGGATGCGACTTCGCCATCCTCCGGCTCGTCCACCTCATGATAATCTCATCATGACGCCGTCTGATACCGGGTGGATAAACTCTCGATCAGCGCCGACGGATCCGGCGCACTCCCAGTCGCTCCTTGGACGATCGTCGCTGCGGTGTAACGCTGCCCATGGCGGTGAACGTTCTCCAAGAGCCAGTGACGCAAGCTGCGGAAATCTCCGGCCGCAAACGCGTCGTCGAGCGATCCAAGCTCTTCCTCCGCGGCGGCGAAGAGCTGCGCGCCGTAAACATTCCCAAGCGTGTACGTCGGGAAGTAGCCGATCAAACCCTCCGACCAGTGTCCGTCCTGCAGACATCCCATTCGATCATTCTTGGGAGTGACTCCCAGGTAGCGAGCGTATAGCTCGCTCCACGCCTGGGGAAGATCGACCGCGAACAAGTCGCCGGCGAGCAGGGAACGCTCGAGCTCGAATCGGATCACGATGTGGAGGTCGTACGTGACTTCGTCCGCCTGCACGCGAATCACCCCCGGGTCCACCTGATTGAGCGCGCCGCGGAAACGGTTCAATGAAACGCCGCGCAGCGCGTCATGAAAACTGTGTTGAAGGTGCGGATAGAAATGCCGCCAGAAGCCTTCGCTCCGCCCAACCAGATTCTCCCATAATCGCGCCTGCGACTCGTGAAGACCCAGCGACGCCGCCTCGCCCATCGGAGTACCATAGTGCGCGGGATCGAGTCCCTGCTCGTACAGCGCGTGTCCGACTTCGTGCAGCAGTCCGAGAATTCCCCG
>JBGQIT010000339.1:0-3555 GCA_041498575.1 Gemmatimonadaceae bacterium | reverse complement strand
TCCCATCATCGCGACCAGCCTTGTTGCGCGCACCGGAAACATCTACGCCGGGTTGGCTTTCCCGATCGTCGTTGCGCTGATCACCGTCGTTGTGGGCTCGCTCTTTCTCAAGGATCAGCACAACGAGAGCATCTGGGCCGAGGTTCAGCCGGGGAGAAATCCAGCTGTGAGCTCGGCGATGGGAATCTGATGGCGAGATTCTCCAGATGATGATACTCGTGGCGGCCGGTCTCATGGCCATAGCACAGAGCCAGGATTCTGTGCTCGAGCGGATTCAGGCGCGTATCGCCGAGGAACCGGGCGCTCAGGTTGGGCTTGCGTACGTCGACCTCGCGTCCGGAGACACGCTCTTCCTGAACGCGGACACGAGCTTTCACGCCGCCAGCACGATGAAGGTGCCGGTGATGATCGAGCTCTTCCGGCGCGCGAACACGGGCTCGTTCAGAATGAACCAGGGATTGTTGCTGGTGAACCAGTTCGCTTCGATCGTGGACGGCTCTCTCTACGCGCTCGATCCCAGCTCCGACAGCGACTCAACGCTTTATCACCACATCGGTGCGCGGGTGCGCGTCGACACGTTGCTGCGATTGATGATCACACGGTCGAGCAACTTCGCGACGAACACGCTTATTACGCTCGTTGGTGCGGACGCTGTCACGAGAACGATGCGCTCGCTTGGGGCACGACGGATCCAGGTCCTCCGGGGCGTCGAGGACGGAAAGGCATTCGAAAAGGGTCTCAACAACACCACGACTGCGCGCGACCTGGGTCTCATTCTCCGGGCGATCGAGGAGGGGAGAGCGGCGTCCGCGGGCACGACGCGCGAGATGCTTGGGATTCTTCAGGCACAGGACTTCAACGAGAAAATTCCCGCCGGCCTCCCGCCCGGAACGCGGGTCGCGCACAAAACGGGCGAGATCACGGCCGTTTCCCACGACGCGGCCATCGTCTATCCGCCGGGAAGAAAGCCTTACGTGCTGGTGGTGTTGACGCGCGGCATCCCCGATGGCAGCAAGTCGAGCAAACTGATCGCCGACATTTCCGCGCTCGTGTACGCCCACAGCGTTAAAGCGGCGGCGGGTGCCGCTTCAGTGCGGGCATCCAACTGATGAAAGTCGCCTTCATCGGGCTGGGCGACATCGGCCAGTTAATGGCATCGCATTTGGCGCGCGATCCATTCGACCTCGTCGTGTGGAACAGGACCGCTTCCAAGGCGGAGGAGTTCGCTCGTAATCACAAGGCTCGTGTGGCTGCGACGCCCGCCGACGCGGTTCGCGACGCTAATGTCGTAATAACCTGTCTGCCATCGTCAGTCGAGGTCGAGGCGGTTCTGCACGGCGAGAATGGGATGCTCGAGGCGTTGCGAAAGGGAGCCGTGCTCATCGACTGCACCTCGGGTGACCCGCCGACATCCCGGTCGATCGCGGCCGAGCTGGGTGGGCGCGGCGTGGAGTTCATCGATGCGCCGGTGAGTGGAGGCACGACCGCCGCGAAATCTGGAACGTTGACGGTCATGTGGGGCGGCGAGATCACGGTGTTCGAGCGCGTCCGGCCTGTAATTGAAGCTTTCGGGAAGAAGATCGTCCATGCGGGAGCGGTCGGAGCGGGCGATGCCATCAAGGCGGTGAACAATGCGCTGCTCGCCGTTCACATTCTCTCGACGGCTGAAGGTCTGGCGGTGCTGGTGAAAGCGGGCGTGGATCCGAAGGTGGCGCTCGATGTGATCAACGCGTCGAGCGGGCGCTCAAACAGCTCGGAGAACTTGATTCCGCAACGCGTAATCACCAGGGCGTTTCCAAGGACATTCCGGCTGGCGTTGCTGGAAAAAGACATCGGTATTGCCGCCGTGATGGCCGACGACCTGAACGCCCGGACTCCGCTGCTTTCACTCACGGCCGAACGGTTTCACGAAGCCCGGGAAAAACTCGGCGAGCAGGCGGACCACGTCGAAGCCGTGAAAATGGTCGAAGAGGAAAACGGCGTGGTGATTAAATAGGAACCGGATCCGAGATCTAAGCAGCGCAGATGCCAGCCGGTGGTAACGGCAACGGCGACCGGTACTCCGGCCAAACAGGACATCTAGCTCCGTTTGGCCTGTGCAGCGCGATCGACCTCGGCGATGCGCTCAGCAGCGATGCGAGGGTCTATCGCCGGAGCGACTTCTTCGTCCGAGAGCTCCGATGTCCACTGCGCTCTCTCAACGACCCGCTCTCCGCTGGGGACCAGATTTCCGAACTCGATCTCCGCCCGGCGGCAGAAACGCTCCTGTCTGGCGCGATCTTCCATGTCCAGCGGGAATCCGAGCGTGTGCAGACGAGCGTGCATCGCTTCGTGGAGGATCGTCGCCGCGACCTCGGCATCCGAGAAATCCGCGTTCACCGTAAACGTCAGCTCCACCAGACACGCGCGCTGTTCGTGGAAGTACGCTCCCCGGCACGCGAACCGCTGCACGACGATGTATGCGAAATCTCGCCTGAGATGCCGGAAGTGGTGGGGTACGTAGTGCTCGATGAGGGAGAGACTGCGCTCCAGCCGCGCGATGACAGCGTTGGTGTCGATGTCGGGACGCGTGTTGTACACGATTACGGGAATCCCGAGCACGTCGTGCCTGGTGGCACCGCCCGGTTGGCTGTTTCTGGCGAACAGCCTGAGTAGGTCAGCCAGCATGAGACAAAAATAGTGTGTCGTGCCGCCGGGAGTGTCTTCAATTAGCCAGCGCGTCCCGCCATATTTGTGCATTGATGACCACGAAAACCACGACGGTCCTCGACGCCCGGGCCGTCGAGCGCACGCTGAAGCGCATGTCGGTCGAGATCGTCGAGCTCAATCACGGGACGGACGATCTCATCATCGTTGGAATACAGCGTCGCGGCGTTCAACTCGCCGACCGGCTCGTCAAGATGATCGAGGGCGGAGAGGGTGTGACGGTGCCGCAGGGCTCGCTCGACATCACCCTGTACCGGGACGATCTGCAGACCATCGGGCCGCGGCCGGTTGTCGGCCCGACCTATCTGCCGTGGGATCTCGAGGGCAAGCACATCGTGATCGTGGACGACGTGTTGTACACCGGGCGCACGGTCCGTGCGGCGCTCGACGAGCTGGCGGATTTCGGAAGGCCGGCTTCCATCTCGCTGGCGGTTCTGATCGATCGCGGTGGGCGCGAGCTTCCAATTCATGCCGACGTCGTTGGTAAGAAGGTCGAGGTAGGTGAAGAGGAGCGCGTCGATGTGATGGTGGCCGAGCTGGACGAGCGCACCGAGGTCGTCATCGTGCCCAAGTCGACGGCGTGACCGGGACCCTCGGCAAGGATCTACTTGGCCTCGAGTCGCTGACGGGCGACCAGATTCGACTCATTCTCGATACCGCGGAGCCGTTCAAGGAGATCAGTGAGCGCGCGATAAAGAAGGTACCTGCGCTGCGTGGCTCAACGATCGTCAATCTCTTCTTCGAGAACTCCACCCGAACACGGATCTCCTTCGAGTTCGCGGAAAAAAGGCTCTCGGCAGATACCGTCAACGTTTCAGTGGCGGGATCGAGCGTCTCAAAAGGGGAGAC
>JBGQIT010000338.1:0-3556 GCA_041498575.1 Gemmatimonadaceae bacterium | reverse complement strand
CAGAAGGGAGCACGGCATCACGCCGAGTCGGCATTGCTCTTTCGCGCACAGCGCCGATCACTCTACCACGGCAGCGACAGCCTGGAGGCGACGCTCGAGATCCAGGAAGGATTACCCGAGTACACCGGACAACGTCTCGCCATGCAGCTGACGAGTGAAGGTCCCGCCCGTGTGGCGAAATACGTTCGCGACTATGAAACGACTCCGACCTTTGTTCGCTCATTCGCGTACGGCACAGGCCCGGCGCTTGGCGTCCTGCTGGATCAGTTCGATCCCGACTGGCGGGACTCTATTCGCGTCAACCGCGACATGGGAGCGCTGCTGGCAAAAGCGATCGACCTCAAACTCCCCCGGAGTCTCGCCGCATTCGACCGCGCTCGGGCGCAGGAATACGGCTGGGATGAAGTCGATAGAAGCGAAGCCGCGCGCGATTCCGCCCGAGCACCAGCAATGGCGAGTTACCGCGCCCGGCTTGGCGACGGCCCGGTCATCACGCTGCGACAGTCGAAAGACTCGCTCGCCTGGAGCTATGATCCGACGGAATTGATCGGCTTCGACCTGCAATCGACGGTGTATCCGTCGGGAAACTTCTCAGCGCCGTGGGGGAAGCTCACCGTCGATCATGGCGGAGTACTCGTCCAGAATGATTTCTCCCAAATCAGAATCGCCGCGCCGGCGGCGCCGGTTGCGGGCAACGCGAATGAGATCAAAGGAGATGGGTGGACGCTCGCGCTCAATTCGGGGTGGTCGCTCCGGGCGGACTCCTCGCGGCCGGGAAGCTTCGTCGCGACACAGGATCGGTAAGAGCCGGCGGGGCTGACGCCCCGCCGTGACCGCGATTATATCATAGGCGGACACAACAAGGAGCGGAGATGGACCCGAAGCGCACGGCCGTCGTTCTCATCGAGTACCAGAACGATTTCACCTCCGAAGGCGGCACGCTCCATGACGCTGTCAAGCCGGTAATGAACTCGACCAACATGCTCGCCAACACGTTGGAGATGGTGAAACAGGCGCGGGAGCTTGGCGCGACGATCGTGCACGCGCCCATCACCTTCACCGACGACTATCACGAGCTCACGTCAGAGCCCTACGGAATCCTCAAGGGCGTTGTCGATTCGAAATCGTTCCGAAAGGGCAGCTGGGGATCCGAGATCGTCGACGAGCTGACGCCGGAGCCGCAGGACATCGTCATCGAGGGAAAACGCGGACTTGACGGTTTTGCCAGCACCAATCTCGATTTCGTTCTCCGCAGTCGCGGGATCACCAACATCGCCCTCGGCGGATTCCTCACCAACTGCTGCGTGGAATCGACGATGCGCACCGGGTACGAGAAAGGCTACAACGTCGTTACGCTAAAGGACTGTACCGCGGCGCTGAGCGAGGAAGAGCAGAAGGCCGCCGTTGAGAAGAACTATCCGATGTTCTCCCGACCGATGGACCACAACGAGTTCATCGCGGAGTTGGGAGGCAAGGAGACGACGGCTGGGGCGAGCAAAGGACGCGGTTACACCACGGATGCTGGCCAACCCTCAATGGAGGCGTCGGCCTAGTTCAGGCGCGGGGTGAACTTTCGCGCGGGGCCTGCTCTCGCTGTACCGGCTCCGCGCAAGACCCGGCTCTGGCTAGAGCGCCCTGCAGGTAGACTCTACTTAGGCCTTGCGCCCAGTACTCCAGATCTGCGCGATTGGGCTGCGTGGTCTCGCGGTCCGAGCAGATTGACCGCGCGCTTTCATCCAGGCCGATGAATTCGATCCAACCTTCCCAAAGACCGTCTTCCCTCTGTCGCCCCGCGGCCTGAGCGAAGTACATGGCTCCGTCCGGGTCGCTCATTGGTTCGTCGAATTGCACCAGGACTTCCGGCATGACTCAGTCCCTCCGTTGACATGACAAAGACTCGAGGATTTGAAAACTGGCAAAGGGCATGCCCGGCATCCGCGCTTCACATCCCCTGGTTTCACTCTGCCTTTCCCGCCCTTCCTTGTGCCGCGGTCCGCGCGATCCACTCGTTCATCCGCGTCTCGAGCACATCCATCGGCAACGCGCCGGCGCCGATCACCTCGTCATGGAACCCGCTCAGTGAGAACTTGTCGCCAAGCGTTGTGCGTGCCTTCTCTCGCAGGCGCAGAATAGTGAGCTGACCAACCTTGTACGCGAGCGCCTGGGCCGGCCACGCGATATAGCGGTCAGTCTCGGACTGAATGCCCGATTCATTGATGCTCGAGTGGTCGCGGAAAAACTGCAGCACCTGGTCGCGCGTCCAATGCTCGCTGCCGTGAATTCCGGTGTCGACGACCAGACGAATCGCGCGCAGCATCTCGTCGTCCAACCGGCCGTAGTCGTTGTAGGGATTCTGGTAGAATCCTATCTCCTTCCCCAGCCTTTCCGAGTAAAGCGCCCACCCCTCCTGGAAAGCGGTGTAGTTCGCCTGTTGGCGAAACGGCGGCAGCTCGGGAAGCTCCTGCGCGATCGAGATCTGCATATGGTGGCCAGGAATTCCCTCGTGATACGCGGTCGACTCGTTGTTGATCGTCAGCTGATTCCCAAAGTCGTAGGTGTTGACGAACACGTGCCCGGGACGAGAGCCGTCTGGCGTTCCCTGGTTGTAGTGGGTAGATGCTTCTTTCTCGAGAAATGGCTCGATCGGCATTACGTCGAGCTTGGCTTTCGGCAGTCTTCCGAACAGCGTCGGCAGCTTTGCCGACATCTGATCGACGTAGTGGCGGTACTCGTCGAGTATCTGCTCCCGCGATTTCGGGTGCAGCGCCGGAATCTTCGGAATCGAATCGCGGAGCGCTTTCACCGTTGGGAACCCAAGCTTCTTCGCGATCACGAGCTGGTCCGCTTCGATGCGCGCGACTTCGCGTAGGCCCAACGCGTGGATTTCGTCCGGCGTCATGCTCGTCGTCGTGGAGCGACGAACGGCGAACGCGTAACGCGCCGCCCCGTCAGGGAGGGCCCACGTTCCGATGTCAGTGCGGCCGCGCGGAGCGTACTCGTCCCGCACGAATGTCGTGAACCGGGCGTACGCCGGCAGTACGCTATCGCGGAGCGCGGCCAGAACTCCCTCGCGGAGACGCTGCTGATCGGCCGCCGAAAACTCCTTCGGGAACTTGGTCGTTGGAATCGCGAAGGGAGAGTCTTCTGGTTTCTGTGTCGCCAGGTCGTTCGCCTGCTTCGCCGCCTGCACCAGCAGGATCTTCGGCGGCATCAGGCCTTCGCCCATGCCGTTCCGCATCTGCACCGTCACTTCGCGGAACGCCCTCGGCAGCTGCCTGAGGCGGGCGATGTAGTCGTCGTAGTCCTTGACGGTCTCGAAGGAGAGTGAAGTCACGAGCTGCGGCGCGTCGATGTGTATCCCGTTCATCTGGCTGACGGGCATCTCCCACTCCCTGAACTTCGCGGCGGCGAGCGTTTCGCGAAGATTCCTCACCATCAGATCGCGATTCAGCCTCTCCTGCTCCGGGAAGCCAGCGGTGTTGACCGCCTCGAACTTCGTCAGGAAAACTCGATTCTGCGCGAGGTCCCGGTCGATTGCCGCTTGCGAGAAATCTGT
>JBGQIT010000337.1:0-3577 GCA_041498575.1 Gemmatimonadaceae bacterium | reverse complement strand
CGGGGCGCAGAACCCATTTTTCTCCCCTGACGGGCAGCACGTGGGGTTCGTCACCGGCGGCAGCAAGCTTCAAATCGCGTCGCTCAGCGGAGGTCCACTAATCACCGTGACCGACTCACTCATCGGATTGGCGGGCGCATCCTGGGGGCGAGACGGATACATCTACGTGGATGGCACCGGACCGGAACCTCTCATCCGCGTTGAGGCGAAAGCCGGCGCGGTGCCCATGCGGTTCACGGCGCTGGACTCTAGAGAGCTTGATCACTCCTGGCCCGAGGTCCTGCCGAATGGCAAAGCCATTCTGATCGCTGTTGGTGTCAGAGACGCAGCCAGGTCCATCGGCGTTGTTGATATGTCCTCGCGGAAACACCGTGTGATCGTGAACAACGCTGTTTACGCGCGATATGTCCCCACGGGTCACCTGCTCTATGTGACGACGGATAGAACATTGATGGTAGTACCCTTCGATCAGAATACGATGAAAATCACTGGGGAGCCTACGGCGCTTGTGGAAGGTGTGCGCCTCACCCCTTCATCCACAGTGGATCTCGCAGTGTCAGATAAGGGCACGCTTCTATACACGCGCGGCGCGGGAACGGGAAAACAGGAGCTCGTCTGGGTAACGCGCGATGGCAAGGCACAACCCGTCGATCCCGATTGGCAAGGCACTTTTGGCGACCCGTCGCTCGCGCCAGATGGCAGGCGACTCGCAGTCTCGTTGCTACCCAACGCCAGTTACGACGCTGTCGCCCAAACAAATGACATCTGGATAAAGCAGCTGGACCGCGGGCCGAGCATCAAGTTGACGCTCGAAGGAAAGTCGGACCGTTACACCGCGTGGACACCAGACGGCAGATCCGTAACCTTCACCTCGAATGCGGCAGGTTCGTTCGATCTGTGGACGAAGCGTGCCGACGGCAGCACGCTAGCGGTGTTGCAAGTGCACGAAAAGCGCGGCGCGTACAGTCCGCGTTGGTCTCCCGACGGGAAATGGCTAGTCTTCCGAAGAGGCGATGCTGCGAAGGGAGACATTCTTGGATTCCGACCCGGGATTGATACCGTCGCGGTGTCGCTGGTGGCGACCAAGTTCAGCGAAATTGCTCCGGCCATTTCTCCGGATGGACGGTGGTTGGCATATACCTCGAACGAGTCCGGTCAGTATGATGTCTACGTCGTACCGTTCCCTAACACTGCCGCCGCAAAGTGGGCAGTCTCGACGGGCGGAGGCACCGAGCCGCTTTGGTCCCATACCGGCAAAGAGCTGTTCTACCGTGACGTTTCGGGGAACTTAGTGGCGGTCGAGGTGAGATCTACTCCGACATTCTCGCTCGGGCGCTCAACAGCTCTTTTTCCCGCCGCGGCATACTTCTCGTATGCGAATGGAGCACAGTATGCGGTCGCGCCGGACGACCGCCGATTCATCATGATTCGGCGGGTTGCTGGCAGCGCTCCCGACGAGCTAGTAGTTGTCGACAACTGGTTCGAGGAGCTCAAGGCGAAGTCGCGGAAGTAAAACGGGCTTCAATGCTGCTGCTGATCTCGATTCGGTCGACATGGCCAACCTGGCGCGCCGCTTGTAGCTTGGGCGGTCAGTGAGCGACTCCTTCGACTACGATCTCATCTGCATTGGCAGTGGTCCGGCAGGGCAGCGCGGCGCCGTTCAGGCGGCGAAGCTCGGCAAGCGCGTTGCACTGATCGAGCGTCGAACCACCGTCGGGGGAACCTGCCTAGCCACCGGCACGATCCCGAGCAAGACCTTTCGCGAGGCAGTCCTGCATTTCGCCGCCGCCGCAGCGCGTCCCGATGGTGGCAGCACGCGGACCATGCAACGGCCGACCGTATCGGAGCTGCTCTCTCGCGTAGATGAAGTCGTAGCGCGTGAGGGGACGGTCATCTCCAACCAGTTGTCGCGCAATGGAGTGGACGTGATGTGCGGCGAGGCGGCGTTCGTCGACCCGCACCGGATACGCGTCACCAGCACCGAGAGCTGGCGCGAGGTCTCCGCCGCGAACGTCCTCATCGCGAGTGGAACGCGCGCCGTGCCACCCTCGAACATCGAGTCGAACGGCGAGACGATCATCACGAGCGACGACATCGGCGCTCTCAAGCGACTTCCGCGCACACTGGCGGTCGTCGGCGCCGGAGTGATCGGCATCGAGTACGCATCGATGTTCGCGTCCCTCGGCATCGAGGTTACGGTGATCGACCGCCGCGACAGGCCGCTCGAGTTCATCGACGCCGAGATCGTGGACGAGCTGATACATCAGATGAGAAAACGGAACGTGAATTTCCGATTTGGCGAAGCAGTCGAGGGAGTAACAGTGAACGACGGCCCGCCGAAGCGCGCCGTGCTGCAACTCGAGTCGGGCAAGCGCATCGTCGCCGACATGGCTCTCTTCTCGGTGGGACGCGCCGGCGCGACGGAAGCGCTGGCCCTCGAGAACGCCGGGCTCGCCGCGGACGATCGGGGGCGCATCGCGGTGGACGCGCAGTTCCGCACCTCGGTGCCCCACATCTTCGCCGCTGGCGATATCATCGGGTATCCAAGTCTCGCCGCGACGTCCAGCGAGCAGGGGCGTCTCGCCGCCTGCCACGCGCTTGGCGTGCCAGCGTCGCCGATGGCGGACCACTTTCCCATCGGCATCTACTCGGTGCCGGAGATCTCGATGGTCGGCTCGACCGAGCAGACACTGACGAAGGGCAAGATCCCTTACGAGGTCGGGATCGCGCGCTACCGGGAGATCGCACGCGGCCAGATCCTCGGCGATGACAGCGGCCTTCTCAAGATGCTCTTTCATCGTGGCGACCGAAGGCTGCTCGGCGTGCACATCATCGGTACGGGCGCCACCGAGCTGCTTCATATCGGGCAAGCGGTGTTCGGACTTGGCGCCGGGTTGGACTACTTCCTCTCGACCGTCTTCAACTATCCGACGCTGGCTGAGTGTTACAAGGTTTCAGCGCTCAACGCGGCGAACAGGCTGGCGATGTGATTGTCGGCTTGGCCACAACGGCTCACTTCGTCTCACTCGAAGGAGTAGTCCAGCGTGAACGGCACGTTCGGGTAATCGACGTGCGTGGCGACGTACCGTCCCTCGCCGCGCAGGCCGCGTAGTTCACCGGACCCAGAGTCCGGGACTACCGCGCAATCGCACGTTGCCGTTCGGTCACGGTAGGTCCCGCTCACCTGGAGCACGAAGCTCCCCGCGCGTCCGCCGATAGCGGCCACTACACGTTCGAGGCCCGCGAACACGGCTGTGCCGTCTGCGCGGTAGAACATCAACGACTCCGACGTCGCGTCGCCGGTGATGTCTCCTCGGTACGCCTTGGTCACGCTGGCTCGCGTGAGTTTCGAACCTCCTTCGGTTTCCTGATACGGCTTCTCGTCCCAGGTCTTCACTTCAAATACTGCGGTGGCATGAGTGCTCATGACGATTCGTTGGCGTGGGACTCCGCGGCGGCCGCGAGCCATTCCCCAGCCGTGATGAAGGGTTGTCCGGATTGCCGGGCGCGGCTTACGATGAAGGCACCCTCGAAGGTCGTGACTACCATTTCGGCGAATGAGCGCCGCAACCGCTGG
>JBGQIT010000336.1:0-3613 GCA_041498575.1 Gemmatimonadaceae bacterium | reverse complement strand
TGAGATGGCGGCTTACAAATGGGACGCCCTCAACGGCGCGAGGCAGCGTCCCGATGATGCTTGTGTCTCTGCGGTGCCGCCCCCGCCAGGCTCCCCGACGAGAATCTCGAGTCCGCACGTATGGAGATCGAGATGTCATTGACGATTCGAGAGCTTCCGGCTGCCGAGAGGCCGCGGGAGCGACTGCGCAGTCACGGGGCTCATGCTTTGAGCTCGAGCGAGTTACTGGCGATTCTTCTTGGTAGCGGATCCGAAGGCCGTTCCGCGATCGGGATCGGCCAGGAGATACTGTCCACCTGTCGGGGATCGCTGCGGCTACTGGCGACGCAGCCGGTAGCAACCCTTACCAGCGTCAGGGGTATAGGAACGGCTCGTGCGGTTGGCATCCACGCCGCGCTCGAGCTGGGAAGGCGAATGGCGGCGGAGGAACGGCAGGAAGGAGCGCCCGTGCGCTGGCCCCGCGATGTCTACGAGATCTTCGCGCAGCGTCTGGAGGATCTCCCAGTCGAGGAGTTTCACGTCGCCGTGCTCGACTCGCAGCACCGGCTCGAGCGGGACATCACGGTAACCCGAGGCCTGCTCAATTCGTCGCTCGTGCATCCGCGTGAAGTGTTCCGGGAGGCGATCGCCGAGAGGGCGGCGGCGATCATCCTCGTACACAATCACCCGAGCGGGGACCCGACACCCTCGCCCGACGACAGGGTAGTAACAGAACAGCTCGTACAGGCGGGCAAAGTACTCGACATACCAGTGCAGGATCACGTTATTATCGGAAGAGGGCGCTACATAAGCTTCGCGGAGGCGGGACTATTGTGACGGCAGGCGCGGTCAAGGAAAAGGACACCACACTTCCGTCCTGGCTTCAGGAGGGGCTTCCGGAGCGCCTCGACCGGGACCTGCTCGCGCGCGCCTATCGGTTCAGTGAGAAGGCGCACGAAGGCCAGAAGCGGCTGTCGGGCGACAAGTACGTGTCCCACTGCGTCGAAGTCGCGAAGATCCTCGTCGACCTGCAGCTGGATTCCACGACGGTCGCCAGCGGCCTGATTCACGACGTCGTCGAGGATACCGCCGTCACGGTTGACGACATCGAGGCCGAGTTCGGAAAGGAAATCGCCGAGATCGTCGATGGGCTGACGAAGATCGGCCACCTGCCCCTCAATTCGTCGCAGGACCGGCAAGTCGAGAACTATCGCAAGTTGCTGCTGTCTATCGCCAAGGATGCCCGCGTCATCCTGATCAAGCTCGCCGACCGCCTGCACAACATGCGGACGCTCGAATTCCTCCCGGTCGACCGTCAGAAGCGCATTGCCACCGAAACCCGTGATCTGTACGCGCCACTCGCACACCGCTTCGGAATGGCGCGCGTGCGGTGGGAGCTCGAGGATCTCGCGTTCAAGCACCTCGAGCCTTCGGATTACAAGACGCTTGCCAAGAAGGTCGCGACTCGCCGAATCGAGCGAGAGAAGGCGATCGCCCAGCTGAAAGAGCCGCTCGACGCGCATCTCAGGAAATCGGGAATTACCAATGTCGAGGTTACCGGCCGGCCCAAGCACCTCTGGTCGATCCAGAAGAAGATGAAGAAGTGGGACAAGCCGTACGAGGAGATCTACGACTTGCTCGCCATTCGAGTCCTCGTCGACTCCGTTCCCGACTGCTACCACGCGCTCGGCGTCATCCACGATCAGTTCACGCCGCTCCAGGAGCGCATCAAGGACTACATCGCGCAGCCGAAGTCGAACGGCTACCAGTCGCTGCATACGACGGTGTTCGGGCCGGGACGGCAGCTGTTCGAGATCCAGATCCGCACGCGCCTGATGCACCGCACGGCCGAGTATGGTATCGCGGCGCACTGGCGGTTCAAGGAAGACTCGAAGAGCGCGGACGAGCTGGACCGCGCCCTCCAGTGGTTCAGACAGGTGCTGGAGCTACAGCTCGACGCAAAGACCCCCGACGAATTCCTCGAATTCCTGAAGCTCGATCTTTATCAGGACGAAATCTTCGTCTTCACGCCTACCGGTGATGTGATCCAGCTGCCAAAGGGCGCGACGCCGATCGACTTCGCGTTTGCCGTGCACACCGAGGTCGGCCTGCATTGCCAGGGTGCGCGAATCAACGGCCGGATAGCGAGCCTGGCGCGGGAGCTCAAGAATTCGGAAACGGTGGAGATCATCACCTCTCCGTCGGCGAAACCGAGCAGGGACTGGCTCGCGCACGTCAGGACCGGCAGGGCGCGTCACAAGATTCGCCAGCGCCTCCGCATCGAAGAGCACACCACCTCGATCAAACTCGGCCGGGAGATACTCGATCGTGAAATCAAGCGACGGCGGCTGGCAAAGCCGGAAGATTCGGATCTGCTGAAGGTCGCCAAAACGCTGCATCTGACCGATCTGAACCATTTGATCGCGTCAGTTGGGCAGGGCGATGTCAACGTCTCCCAGATTGTGAAGGAGCTGTACCCCGACGCGGAAACCTCGGCCGACGCGCCCAAGCCGGGTCCGCTCGACTGGCTGGTGGATCGCGTCCGCGGGGCTCCGAAGGGCGTCCGGATTCAGGGTGTCGACGGGATGATGGTCCGCTACGCCCAATGTTGCCAACCCGTACCCGGAGACCCGGTTGTGGGGTATGTGACGAGGGGTCGCGGAGTCAGCATTCACCGCTCCGATTGTCCGAACCTTCTGATGCTCGTGCAGGAGCCTGAGCGCCGGCTCGAGATAGATTGGAAGGAGCTGGAAGGCGAGAAATTCATGGTGCGTCTGGCGCTCGAGGCGACGGACCGCCGCGGACTCTACGCCGACCTCGCCACCGCCGTTTCGGCGACGGGCACCGATATCCGAAGTTTCGAGCTGCACAGCTCCGACGGCCACGTGATCGGTGAGCTCGCTGTCGAAGTCGGCAACCTTGCTCACCTTCAAAAAATTCTGAAAGCAGCCAGGCGCGTGAAAGGCGTGACCGAGGTCGCGCGGCGCGAGCGGCTGTCCAGCGATATAAAGAATGACCAAAGCGGCATTTGATCTGCGGGCTCCTTTTGAGCCCGCTGGCGACCAACCAAGAGCGATTGCGGAGCTGACGAAGGGACTCGACCGGGGTGACCGGTTCCAGACCCTGCTCGGCGTGACCGGATCCGGAAAGACGATGACGATAGCGAATGTCATCAGGAATTTCGGGCGGCCGACGCTCGTTCTCTCGCACAACAAAACTCTCGCGGCTCAGCTGTACGGAGAGCTGAAGGGTTTCTTCCCGCACAATGCGGTCGAGTACTTCATCTCGTACTACGACTACTATCAGCCGGAAGCGTACGTACCGACGACCGACACCTACATCGAGAAGGATGCGTCGATCAACGAGGACATCGACCGGCTGCGGCTGCGCGCGACGTCCAGCCTCATGGAGCGCGACGACGTAGTCATCGTTGCAACCGTCTCCGCGATCTACGGATTGGGCGATCCGCGCAGCTATCGCGAGCAGATGGTGACGCTCACGAAGGGACAGCGGATTCCGCGCGACGACATCCTGAGATCGCTGGTGAAGATCCAGTACTCGCGCAACGACATGGGTCTGGAACGCGGCACGTTTCGCGTGCGCGGCGACACAGTGGAGATTCTTCCCGCCTACG
>JBGQIT010000335.1:0-3634 GCA_041498575.1 Gemmatimonadaceae bacterium | reverse complement strand
GTTGGAACAATCAACTCAAGTTCGAACCGGGTTTGATACTGACAGCATCCAGGAAGAATTTCACCGAGCTGCGCGCAGGACCTGCTTCGATAGGCTTGATCAAATCCGGCAGCGTGTCGCTCGGCAATATTCTGTCGGATGCTGAAGCTGGATTGACACTCCGAGCTGGTTTGAACTCGCCACATCCCTGGAATCTCGAAAAGCAGAATCATCCTGGCGTGTACGCATCATTCGGCGCGCGGGAGGATATCGTCCTCCACAACCTTTTCCTGGATGGAAACACCTTCCGCGCGAGTCCGCGCGTGAAGCGGATTCCATTTGTGTGGCAGAAGGAGCTCGCCGCCGGAATTTCGATGGGCTCGATATCGCTTGACTATCTGTTGACTGTGCGGAGTCAGGAATTCACTACGGGGCGTCCGTATCATCCATACGGAACCGTTTCTCTGACCCGTCGCGGAGCATTTTAGGGCGGGGTCCATTGGCAAAACCGCACTCTGTGAATGAGATTATCCCCGTCTCTTCACTCCCTTACCAATGCCGCACCCGTTCTCGCGCCCTGTTCTCGCGATCGCCCTCGTCGCGTCTTTTCCCGCGCCTTTTCTCGCTCAGGCGACTCCAACCGCCAAGACGACGCCCGTTGCATTCGACGCAGATTCGGCGCGGCTCGCCGAATTGCCATGGCGTTCGATCGGGCCGGCGGTAACGAGCGGGCGCGTCGTCGCATTCGCGGTTCCCGAAGGGCCGAAGTCGCAAATTGGTGAACGCCTGGGCGAGCTCTTCTACGTCGCGTCGGCGTCCGGCGGTGTGTGGAAGACGACAAATGGAGGGACTACATGGGAGTCGATCTTCGACCACCAGGGATCCGCATCGATCGGTGATATCGCCGTGGCGCCGAGCAATCCCGACATCCTTTGGGTGGGCACGGGCGAAGCGAATAACCAGCGCAGCTCATCGTGGGGAGATGGCGTCTACAAGTCAGAGAATGCCGGCAAGACGTGGACGAACATGGGCCTCAGGAAATCGGAACACATTGGCCGCGTCATCGTCCATCCGACGAATCCAGAAATCGTCTTTGTCGCGGCGGCGGGACCACTATGGGGAGCCGGCGGTGATCGCGGGTTATTCCGGACCACGGATGGCGGTCGTACCTGGAAGAACGTAAAGAACATCGACACTCACACGGGATTCACCGACGTCATCTTCGATGCGGCGAATCCGGATGTCATTTATGCCGCGTCGTTCCAGCGCGAGCGGCGGCCTTACACCTATGTCGGAGGCGGACCCGGCAGCGGACTCTGGAAAAGCATCGATGGCGGCGACACCTGGACGAAACTCACCGAGGGATTACCTAAGGTAGATGTAGGACGAATCGGCCTCGATGTGAGCAGGTCCAATCCAAACATCGTCTACGCCACGATCGAGACGAAGGTGACGGGCAACGCCGCTTCGCAAGGCAACACCGAAGGGAGCATCTATCGCTCGGACGATCGGGGCGGGAGCTGGCAGAAGATGGGGACCGGGTTCTCCTACCCATGGTACATGGGGCAGATCCGCGTCGATCCCACAAATCCCGATCGCGTCTATTTCATGGGAGTGCCGCTCCAGCTATCAACGGATGGTGGACGGACTTTCCGGAGCACCGCGAGCGGCGCGCACTCGGACCACCACGCGATGTGGATCGACCCGACTGATCCCAACCATCTCATCATCGGTTGTGACGGCGGTGTCTATATAAGCCATGATCGCGGCCGCACCGTCGACTTCGTTCCGAATCTCCCGGTATCGCAGTACTACGCGATCGCAACCGATATGCGCCTGCCGTTCTACTTCGTGTACGGCGGATTACAGGACAACAGCAGCTGGGGCGGGCCGAGTCAGACGCGCAACCGTCAGGGTATTACCAACGCCGACTGGATTCGAACAACCGGCGGCGACGGCTTCTACGCCCAGATCGATCCGGTTGATCCGAACACCGTGTACGGCGAATCCCAGGGCGGCGACATCGTCCGCTTCGATGTTCGTACGGGTGAGCAGAAGACGATAAAACCAATCCCCGACTTTGGTGCCAAGCCCTATCGGTGGAACTGGAGCTCGCCGATGCTCATCTCGCCGTACGATCACAACACGATCTACTTCGGCGCGAACTATCTCTTCAAGAGCGCCAACCGTGGCGACGCCTGGACTCGACTCGGCCCTGACCTCACGCGACAGCTCAATCGTGACAGCTTGCCAGTGATGGGGAAGATCTGGCCGCGCGATGCCGTCGCCCGTCATCAGGGAACGGCGGACTACGGCAACATCAGCACGATCGACGAGTCTCCTCTGAAGCAAGGTTTGCTCTACGTTGGAACGGATGATGGCGTGATCTCCGTCTCGCGCGATGGCGGCGCGACGTGGAGCAGGGTGACGAAATTCCCCGGCGTCCCCGACCAGACGTACGTGAGCCGAGTGGTAGCTTCACGGTTCAATGAAGGAACCGTGTACGCCACGCTCGACAATCATCGCAACAATGATTTCAAACCGTACGTCCTGAAAAGCAACGATTACGGTGCAAAATGGAGCCCGATCGGCGGAAATCTCCCTGCCAATGGGTCGGTGCAAGTGATACGCGAAGGTCTGGCCGAGCCCAATCTACTTTTCGTAGGCACGGAGTTCGGAGTGTTCTTCACGGCTCTGGGGGGCAATGCATGGACGCAGCTCAAGTACAACATTCCAACCGTAGCTGTGCACGACATCGTGGTCCATCCCCGCGAACACGATCTGGTAATCGGCACGCACGGCCGCGGCATCTACATCATCGACGACATCACACCGCTTGAAAAGCTCGGCGAGGCCAACAGAGTGGGTACCTATCTCTTCCCGGTAAAAGCCGCGGCAGAATACAACCCGAACGGCTCCATCCCCGGCGGTGTCCGCGGTGCTGGTGCCCTTGGCGATCGCGAGTACTCAGCGCCGAATCCGGCCTTCGGCGCGATCATCACGTATTTCCTGCGCGATTCTTTGCCGAAGGGCGGAGATCTCACACTCGTCATCTACGACGCGACAGGTAACCGCGTGCGCGAGCTGACCGCGAACAAGAAGCGCGGAATGCATCGTGTGACATGGGATCTTCGGAATGCACCTCCTTACACCGTTCGTCGTCCCGCTAATCAGAGTGGCGAGCAGCCGTTCAGACAGCGGGATCCGGCGGGGCCATTCGTGCTTCCGGGCCGATACACCGCGCGACTGAGCGTGAAAAGTGGATCAAGCGCACCGGCTGTCTACGAGGTTCCGATCGACGTCCGGTCCGATCCGCTCGTGCAGTTGAGCGATGCCGACTACCGGGCGCTCTACGAAATGCGGGTGAGCACTGCGAAGCTCCAGGCGACGGTGCAGGCCGCGGTTCGGACGGCCGAACTGTTGAAAGAACAGGTCACCGATGTGAAGACGGCGCTCAAGAGCAACACTGCTCCCGACAGCGTCTCGAAGCAGGCGGACACCATCGACCGTGAAATCTCCGACATTCTGAAGAAGCTGCGCGGAGATCCTGAGGGCGAGCCCGTCAGCGACGACAAGAGGGTGGAAGATCCCTCGATTCAGGAACGTGTGAACAACATCGCTGAAGAGATCGGAAACGTCACTTCGCAGCCGACCG
>JBGQIT010000334.1:0-3651 GCA_041498575.1 Gemmatimonadaceae bacterium | reverse complement strand
GCGGACGATGTTCTTGCCGGCAGAGGCCCCTTCCTGAATTGCCGCGGGCCCTACACCAGGAATCTGCCGGCCGTCTTGAACCAGCGCCGCCAGATCACCGACTACAAAAATCTCGGGATGGCTGGGTACGGACAGGTCAGGACTCACCTGAATTCTACCCGCGCGATCCAGCTGACCACCGAGAAATCTGCCGACGGGCGAAGCCTTGTTCCCCGCCGCCCAGAACGTGTTTCTGGCGCGGATTTGTTCCGCTCCGATGTGGACGCAATCCGGCTCGACACCAGTGACGGCGGAGTTGACCCGCACTTCGACCCCCAGATCCTTCAGGTCGTGACTTGCACGCGCAGCCAGGTCTTCCGGGAATGTCGCCAGAATACGCGGACCCGCTTCGATCAACACAACGCGGGTTTTGCTCGCATCAATTCTTCTGAAGTCGGGAGCGAGTGTTTTCTTCGCGATGAACGGCAGCGCGCCCGCCAGCTCGACGCCCGTCGGCCCGCCGCCAACTATGACGAATGTCAGGTACTCCTGACGTTCATGCTCGTCGTCAGATTTTTCCGCGAGCTCGTACGCAAGCAGGAAACGACGACGGATCTCGATGGCGTCCTCGATCGCCTTGAGACCGGGTGCGTACGGCTCCCAGTCGTCGTGCCCGAAGTAGGCGTGCCTCGAGCCTGTGGCAACGATCAGGTAGTCGTATGGGATTTCGCGCAGCTCTTCATCGACGCGAACCACGCGTCGCGCGGGATCGATCTCACGCACCTCTGTCATCAGGACTTCAGTGTTCCTGTGCCGCCGCAGAATCCAGCGTATCGGCGCAGTGATCTCGGTCGGTGCCAATGCTGCCGTGGCCACCTGATACAGGAGCGGCTGAAAGATGAAGTGATTCGTCTTATCGATGACCGTCACGTCGGCGTTGGCGCGCTTGAGCGCCTTCGCGGCGGTGATCCCACCAAATCCGCCGCCGATGATTACGACGCGTGGCCGCGCGGGTCGAGCCGGTTGGTCAGGCAAGTCTCTCCTCGAACGATCTGGCGGCAAGCGTCATGAGAAGCACCAGAAAGATCAACAGCACACTGTACGCGGCCGCGGTTCCGAACGCCAGAGCACGGAGCTGGGCCAGAATCTCCATCGAGATCGGACGATTGGAGTGCGTGTAGAGGACGACGCTCGCGACGAACTCGCCGACCGCGGTCACGGCGGCGAGCAATCCACCCGCCACCAGCCCCGGACGTGCCGCGGGAAGAATCACGCGTCGCATCGTCATCATCCAGGAAGCGCCGAGTCCGCGCGCGGCATCCTCGAGCGACGCATCCATCTGCCGAAGCGAGGATTCCACGGCCGAGGCGACGAGCGGAATGTCGCGGATGAAATAGGCGAGCGGCAATATCCAGAACGTGCCCACCAGCAGCACTCTGCCGGTCAGCAGGTCATTGCGATTGAAAGTCGCGGCCAGACCCAGCGCGATCGCGGTCGCAGGAATCGCCCACGGAAGAGCGACGAGAAGCTCGAGCAGCCCGCGCCCCCCAAACTTGCGGAGCACAATCAGATATCCCGCGATGAAGCAGACCACGAGATTCGCCGCCGTCGCGATGAGTGCCATTGAGACACTATTGGTAATTGGCTTCCACAGCTCGCTCTCGGAAAAGAGCCGCCGGTAGTTCTCGAAAGTGTATTCGGGAGGCAGCACCTGCGTGGTCCAGGCTCCGTCCCGCGCAAAGGAGACGAGGATGACCATGAGGTGCGGCAACACGAGCGCCATCACTATTACCGCCGATGCAACGGTCGTTAGAATCTGAATGCGCCGCGACCGTATCGTCCGCCGCGCGCGCCCGCCCTTGCTGGCGAGGGTGTATTTCCGCTTTCTGTCGAGCCAGCGGAACAACACTAGTCCCGCGACGGCGCTGAGCGCGAGCACTGTCGTCTCGACGTATGCCAGGCCCATTGCCCCGTTGGTCTTCGAGGCGAGAATCTGTGTCGACAGAACCCGCAGTCCGCCGCCGAAGACGTATGGCGCCGAAAACGATCCGAGGGCGTTCATGAAGACGAGAAGGGCCGATCCGGCGACTGCCGGCATCAAAAGCGGCAGCGTCACGCGCCGCAGTCTATGCCACGTATTGGCACCGAGCCCCGATGCCGCCTCGTCGAGCGTGGCATCGAAGCGCTCGAGTCCGGCGGAGACAAACAGAAAAACGTAGACGTACATCGTGTAGGCGTGGACGAACACGATCGCGCCCACTCCTTTGAGGCGCCACGGCGCTTCCGCCATCCCCAGGGCGCGCTGCACCACGCGCGTGACGAGACCGCTCTCGCCATACAGAAACAGAAAGGCGATTACGCCAACCAGTGGAGGGAGCGCGGCGGGAAGTGTAGCCACCGCGCGCAGGAGCCGGCGGCCGGGAAACTCGAATCGACCAAGCAAAAACGCGAGCGGAACTCCGATCGCCAGTGAAGCAAATACCGAAGCGACCGAAATGACGAGGCTGGTCCACAGTGCTTCACGGTCAGCAGGGCTGGCGGCAAACTCGCGCCAGTGACCCAGGCCGTTCTCAAAGCTTCCGGCGATGACCGCCGCGTTCGGGAACACCACCGTCCAGAGCATGAGAGCCATCACCGGGAGCGCGATGAGCCAGCTCTGTCGGCGGGACGACGCTCTCACGCGGGCACCAGCGGAAATGGACCCTTGAGCGGCGAGACAGATACGTTTTCGTCCTCGCGTGCTTCTCCCGATTGCAACTCGACATCGACGCTGATGCCGTCTGCGAGCTGGACACGGTAGACGACTACGCCGCCCGCGAATCGCCGGTTGGTGATGCGTCCCCGCCAGGCGAGAACTCCGGGACTTCTCGACAGCTCCAACGCATCCGGCCGCAGCACGACGAACGCAGTCTCGACGTGGGGAGGCGCTCCGTTCGGACGGGTGACGTTGAGATCGCGCGTCACGCCGCCGATGGTCACTGCTGCCGTGTTCCCCTTATCGATGGCGGGCACGATCCTCCCCCTTCCGATAAAGGCCGCCACTTCGCGCGAGACCGGAGCGTTGTACAGCCTCTCCGGGGTCCCGACCTGAAGAAGCTTGCCCTTTTTCAGCAGCGCGATGCGATCCGCAACCGCGAATGCATCTTCCTGATCGTGTGTGACGAACAGCGCCGGCACTCCAACCCTGCGCAGCATCGCGCGCAAATCGTCCCGCATCGCGTGCCGCAGAGTGGGATCGAGATTCGATAGCGGCTCGTCGAGCAGCAGCGCCCGAGGCTCGATCACCAGCGCACGCGCCAGCGCAACACGCTGCTGCTCACCACCCGAGAGAGATTGAATCGCCCGGCTCCCCGCGCCTTCGAGTCCGACATTCGCCAGCGCCGCGCGTGCGCCTTCCAACCGCTCCGCCCTGCTCACGCCACGCGCCTCGAGGCCGAACGCGACGTTGTTCTCGACCGGCATGTGCGGGAAGAGAGCGTAGTGCTGAAACACCATTCCGAAACCGCGGCGCTCGGGCGGAACGCTCGTGATGTCCTTTCCGCCGAGCGTGACTGTTCCCGAGTCCGGAGTCTCGTAGCCCGCCGCCATGCGGAGAGTCGTCGTCTTGCCCGAGCCCGATGCTCCCACGAGTGCCAGCAGCTCGCCCGGGCCAACCTCGAACGAAACGTTGTC
>JBGQIT010000333.1:0-3686 GCA_041498575.1 Gemmatimonadaceae bacterium | reverse complement strand
CATTGATAGAATGGGAACATCGCCATCGCGAAGCCGAGCAGGTAGATGATGATTCCCCGGCGGAGGATCTGCCTGACGAGAGCGGCATCGTTGTCGCCCCGCGCGCGCCGCGCCGACATCGAGAGGTACGTCGTGATGCCGACGATGAAGAGGAAGAAGGGAAAGATCAGATCCGTCGGTGTCCAGCCATCCCACGCAGCGTGTTCGAGCGGCGGAAAGATCGCGCTCCAGGTACCGGGATCGTTCACCAGCAGCATGCCCGCGATCGTGATGCCGCGAAAAACATCCAGCGAGATCAGACGCTCGCGCGGCGCCGATGATGCGACGGCCGAGGTCGTCGCGTCGTAGCGCGTTGAAACCGTGCGCGGTGCCGCGGCTGTGCTCATACGTCCTCTGAGTACTGAGTAATGGTGGCTGCTACTATATATACATATACGAGCGGCCCCGGCGTCGCGTTACTGACTTTCCTACCTTCCACACCTCGATGATATCTGATCCACTCAGCGATGCGCGCATCGTAGACTCGTGGCGCAAGAACGCGTCGCCCTGGACCACAGCCGTGAGGGAGAATCAGATCGCGAGCCGCGCGCTCGTCACGAATAAGGCGATCGTCGATGCAGTGCTGAGCAGATCGCCACGGACGGTGCTCGACATCGGGTGCGGCGAGGGATGGCTCGCGCGCGCTCTCGCCGAGCACGGCGTTAGTGCAGTCGGCGTGGACGTCGTCCCCGCGCTAATCGAGCAGGCGAGGAAGGCCGGCGGCGGAGAATTCGGGACTTCGTCTTACGAGGACATCGCCGCCGGTCGCCTCGATGTAATCGTTGACCTCGTCGTTGCCAACTTCTCGCTGATCGGCAAGGAATCAGTCGAAGGCGTCATACGGCGCGCGCCATCGCTGCTCAATTCCGGCGGGTCGCTTGTCATTCAGACACTCCACCCCGTCGCATCGTGTGGCGACGAGTCGTACGCGGACGGATGGCGTACGGGCTCGTGGGCTGGATTCAGCGAGGCATTCTCGGACCCGGCCCCGTGGTATTTCCGAACGATGGAGAGCTGGGAGACGCTTCTCGCCGACAGCGGATTTCGAATTGTCGAAACGCGAGAGCCCCTCCATCCCGAGACGGGCAAACCAGCGTCGGTAATCTTCATCGCCGAATCCGCTTAATCGCGGCCGTTTTATCGGGTCGAGACACGCGAACTCGTCATATGTCATCGCGACTGTAGAGATACAAGCAGTTGCCTTTGCTCTCGCGCCACTGAGTAACGTCCCGGCGTCGTGCACTGATGGCGGACAGCTGCGCCTCTGACTGCTCGCACCCGTTCAGTTTGCAGTTGCCACCTCGCACCCGTTCAGTTGCAGTTGAGGCAGCCCATCCGCTCGTCTCCTCCGAGTAAAGTCAAGCGCGATTTCCGTCTTGCCCGCCCGAGTACCCGTCTGTAACGTAGGGCACTTGTCACCGGCAAGGCCCCATCACACTGGGGACCACGCGACTCGGAGATCCTCTGATGATGCTCACTATCCTCCGCCGCGGCGCACTCCTCCTGGTGCTCGCGATCGTTTCACCATTCGCTTTGGCCGCGCAACAGGCCACCGGCACCGTCAGCGGACGAGTGACCGACGCATCAGTCGGACGAGGTCTGCCCGACGTCGCTGTCCTGGTCACTGGCACCCGCTTCGGCACACTGACGGGTCCGAATGGCGAGTACACAATCACCGGCGTGCCAGTCGGCGCCCGCACGCTCACGGTTCGGCGCATCGGGTACCAGCCGATCACGGAAACCGTCACCGTTGTTCCGGGAGCGACTGCGACCGCCGACGTCGCGCTCCGAGTGAGCGCCGTGAACCTGAGCGAAGTCGTCGTCACCGGAACCGGGACCGCCACCGAGAAGCGCAAGGTGGGAACGAACATCGCCACGATCGACTCCTCGCTGCTCAGCAGAGCTCAGGCAGTTACAGTCGATCAGGCGATGCAGGGAAAGATTCCAGGCGCGCAGATCACTCAGAACTCGGGCAGCCCCGGAGGCGGCGGAATCTCCGTGCGCCTCCGCGGCGTCAACTCATTTATCTCCGGTTCGGACCCGCTCTACATCGTGGATGGAGTGATCGTCGACAACGAGTCCGGCCAGCTTGCCGACCTTGGAGGCCGCTCCAATCCGCAGAACCGGCTCGCCGATCTCAATCCCGACGACATCGAGCACATCGAGATCATCCGCGGCGCCGCCGCGGCGGCGTTGTACGGATCGCGCGCCAACAACGGTGTCGTGCAGATCTTCACCAAGCGGGGAACCAGCGGCAAGCCGCGCTTCACATCGACAACCCGGTGGGGCACTAGTCAACTGCGCGAGCAGCAGCCGTTCAACTTCTACCCGTTCGATGTCAACGGACTGCCAATCACACGGTTCAATTATCAGGACGACATCTTCCACCGCGCTCAATCGTGGGACCAGAACGTCACCGTCGAGGGCGGCGGCGACCAGACCCGCTATTTCATGAGCGGCAACTTCGGCAACGAAGATGGCATCATGCGCTCGACCTCCTCGCGCCGCACCGGAGCGCGCGTGAATCTCCAGCAGCAGCTCACTCCGCATCTCGTCGCCAACATCACCTCGAACTACATCAACACCAACAACGCGGTACAGGCATTCGGCGAGCAGAATGACTACGGGATCATGGGCTCGCTCTTCTTCGCTCCGACCAACGTCGACTTCCGTCCCGTCAACGGAGTTTACCCGCTGCCGCCGGCGCTGGGAACGAATCCGCTCCTCGCTATCGACAAAATCCGTAACCCGCAGACGATCGAGCGCTTCATCGGCTCGACGAAGCTCACGTGGACGCCCGTCACCAGCCTGCTGTTCGACTACACCATTGGTCTCGACAACGTCGGCTTCTCGCAGAGCCAGTTCGTGCCGCGCAACGCGGTGCTCGGCACCGCGCCTCTCGCGACTGGCCGTTCGCAATCGGTCGTCGAGAATAACCGCATCGTCAACCAGGATGCGCTATCGAGTTACACCTGGAGACCAATGGGCCCCTTCGAGATGCGGACGACCGCGGGCCTCAACTATACGTCCCAGAGAGTGCGCATCACCTCGGCTACCGCCAACGGCCTCGCTCCCGTCGGCGATCTGGTGAGTGCGGGCTCGGTCTTCTCGGCCGCTCAAACCGACGTCCAGCTGCGGACCCTGGGGTTCTACGGGCAGCACGAGCTGGCGTTCAGGGACAAACTCTTCCTCAACGCCGCCGTCCGCTGGGATGCATCGTCGACGTTCGCTCCGTCGGAGAGGTGGCAGGCGTTCCCGAAGTTCTCCGCCTCCTACGTGTTCATCGACAACAAACCGGGAGCGCTCAACAATCTGCGCCTCCGCAGCGCGCTTGGATGGGCGGGTAGTCAGCCCGGCATCCTCAATGCCTACTCACAGTTCGTCACCTTCACTCAACTTCCGTTCGCTGGACGTCCGGGCTTCGTCAACGACATCACGTTCGGCAACCCGGATCTCAAGAACGAGCGTGCCCGCGAGTGGGAGCTCGGCGCCGACGTGGGTTTCCTCGGCGGACGCGTCTCCACCGAAGCGACGTATTACAATCGACTCGTCTCGGATCTGCTCTTCTTCCGTCCGCTGCCTACCAGCACCGGATTCTCGCGGCAGTTTTTCCCTATCGGCACGATGTCCAACAAGGGTATCGAGCT
>JBGQIT010000332.1:0-3689 GCA_041498575.1 Gemmatimonadaceae bacterium | reverse complement strand
TCAAAATCTTTCCTACGCCCTCATCGGCGCGCTCGAGCATGCGAACATAATCGGCGCGGGTGGCCGGGACTTTTTCGTCGGGCCCCTGATATAAACTCCGGTCTCCCGCGCCTCCCTGAGACCTGTCGTGGCGCGCCGAGATCGGCATGTCCGGCGGCTCGAACGGCCAGTGAACAGCGTTGTATGCAACCTCGAGAAAAAACGGCCCCATCGAGTGGCGATCGACGAAGCCGACAGCGCGTCGGGTGATCTCGTCCGTGAGGTAAGCCGGGACTTGGACGGGTGTTGTGTTCTCGTAGAGATCCGGCGTACCGTCACCCCGGCGGTGGGTGTAGTAATCGACCGCACCGCTCACAAACCCGAAGAATTCGTCGAAGCCATGCGCATTCGGACCGAACTCCGGCTTAAAGCCAAGATGCCATTTCCCAATGAGCCCAGTTGCGTAGCCGTTCTTCTTCAACAACGCTGGCAACGACGTCCCCGTGGCTGGTAGACCGCGCGCCGAATCACCCGGAGCGGAACCGAGCGGCCATTCTATTCCGTACCGCTGCTGGTACTGTCCGCTTATCAGGCCAGCTCTCGTAGGAGAACAATTGGATGCGTTGGCATATGCGTCCGTCAGACGGACTCCCTCGCGAGCCAGGCGGTCGAGGTTGGGAGTTCTCGCGTCTTTTACTCCGTAACTGCCGATGTCGCCATAACCCATGTCGTCCATGAGGATGAGGATGACGCTCGGTTTCGCACTGGCTCGCGCAGCAGGTTGCGCCGCGGCGTGGGAAGACAGCGAACAAGCGAAAAAAACGCTTACCAGCGCACCGCTTAGGTGTCGTCGCACCATGAGCCGCTCCTCCTTCTTGGGTGAAAGGGCGTACGGGCCTTAATGCTGCTCGAGATCTCTTATACGCCTCTTCGCGTGCTCGATGATCTGTGGATATCCCGGCCGGGCGTTGCGAACGAGGGCCTTGTGAGTCTCGAGCGCTTCGTCCCATCGTCCGAGGTTCTCGTAGAGAAATGCCTTATTTGCGTAGGCAGGAGCGCCTCCGGGATCCAGCTCGATTCCCCTCTCGAAGTCTGCCAATGCTTTTGGAAACAACCCTTGATTGACGTAAACGGTTCCGCGGTTGACGTAGAGATCAGCATTCAAAGGCTCCAGTTCAATCGCGCTATTGAAATCATTCAGCGCGCTGTCGAAATCGCGCATGTGAAGGAAGGCGACTCCGCGGTTGAGAAACGCCGCCGAGTTGCGCGGGTTCAGGGAGATGGCGTGACTGTAATCCTGGATGGCCGGTCGAAACTCATGTAACGCGATTCGGGTGCGACCGCGCAAGCGGAAGGCTTCGTCATACTGGGGACTGAGCGCGATTCCCGAATCAATCTCGGCAAGCGCCGCCGGATGACGACCGTCGAGGCTATTCTCTTCCGCCCTGAATAGGTGCACCGCAGTCATCGAGACAGTCACGCCGGAAGCCACGTCATCCAGTGTCCTTAAGCGCAGCTTGGCAGATGCATGAGTCGGATCCAATCGCAAGACCGCGTCTAACTCATCCCTTGCCCGGCGCAGGTCGCCCTGGGAGCCAAGGTGAAGGGCGGCGCGGTACCGCTGGACATCGGGGCTTAACAGGAAGTCCGTCGTTTCATTCACGCTTTGAGCGCCAAGTATTGAGGTAATGCTCAGCCCGAGTACGGCGACACCGGCGTATAGCATATGACGCAAGCCTGTGGATGTGAACAGCAAGGCCACCCTGCGAAGAAGTCGCATCCGAAAAACTGCTCGTCCGCCCCAATCATCGTTAGACCGTCGGCCCGCGAATGTCATGCGCCGAGCCGCTTCCCGAGAAAGATGTCGGGCCGGCCTGGGCCATTTGCGTCCGGCATCACACCGATAATGTGAAAGCCGAGGCGACGATAGAAGGGCAAGGGATGGTGTCCCCAGCTTCGCACGGCGGCCAACCTTCCCGGGAGCGCCGGGTAGAGGTCGATGCCGCCGAGGGATGTCTCTCCGGCGAGGTCGTCGCTCCCGGCCCACAATGTCAGCGCGCCGCGCGCCGTCAGAATGGCCTCGAGATCCATGACCAGCGATCTCCCAACGCCGTGGCGTCGCCGTTCCTCGGCCACCACCAGCGGATGCAGCTGCCACACCATACCGTCGTATTCCCGAATCGCGCCGATCCAGCCGATGACCGCCCCATCGTGAGCCCGCGCGACGCGGCTGACACGATCTGCGCTGAGTGAGTCGACAACTTCCTGGCGCGCTTCAGCCATCGTCGTCCAAACGCCGAGGGGGGAGAAGGCGGTGTGGAGCACTCTTGCCGCGTCCTCGATGCCAGCGCTGTCGGTTGCGGTTAGGTCCTCGATCGTGAAATGCAATTCTCGTCAGGCCTCTCTGGATGAACCACCTGCTTCGGCGGTAGCTTTTTACGTATGGCGAGCAAGAAACAGACAATTGCGATTCTCACCGGCGGCGGCGATGTCCCCGGTCTCAATCCAGCAATCAGGGCGATCACGATCCGCGCGCTGCGCGAAGGGTACCGCGTCGTCGGCCTTCGGCGCGGTTGGGCCGGACTCGTCGACTACAATCGGGACACGGGCGTCGACAACTCCGAATGTGTGCAGGAGCTAACGGAGGCGGAAGTGAATCGCGCCGGCCGCACCGGCGGCACTTTCCTCCACACCTCTCGAACGCGGCCAAGCCATCTGCCAAAGGCGCGCCTGCCCGCGCATCTCACCGGCTACGACAAGCCGATCAACGACGTCACGAAGGACGTGCTCAAGAACCTCGAGCACATCGGAGTCGATGTGCTGATCCCGATCGGAGGCGATGACACTCTCAGCTACGGCAAACGCCTGCACGACGAAGGGATGCACGTCGTCGCCATCCCCAAGACGATGGACAACGACGTCTACGGCACCGATTACTGCATCGGCTTCAGTACCTGCGTTACGCGCACGATCGAGCTCACGCACCGGCTGCGCACCTCGGCCGGGTCACACGAGCGCTTTCTGGTCATCGAAGTCTTTGGCAGATACGCCGGCTTCACGGCACTCCTCCCGACGATGGCCGGTGCCGCCGATCGCTGCCTGATCCCGGAGTACGCTGCCGACATGGAGCATCTCACCGAGCTGATGGTCTACGACCACAACAGGAATCCCAGCAAGTATTCGGTGGCGCTTGTGTCCGAGGGAGCGAACCTCCAGTCGCACGAAGGTATGAGCTTCGAGAGCGAAGAGACGGACATGTTTGGACACCGCAAGCTCGGTGGCATTGGTGACAAGGTCGCCGCCGCGCTCAAGGAATACTCACCCAAGTACAACAACGGCCGCCGGATCGATGTCGTCAACCAGCGGCTCGGCTATCTCGTTCGCTCGGGCGATCCGGATGCACTCGACTCGATCGTGCCGATGGCGTTCGGCAACCTCGCGCTCGATCTGATCCTGAAGAATGAATTCGGCCGCCTCGTGAGCGTCCACAAGGGCTTTTACGACAGCGTTCCGATCACGAGCGTGACGTCGGAGAAGAAAGTCGTCGACGTCAAGAAGTACTACAACACCAATCGCTTGCGCCCGATCTACGAGTTCGACGGCGCCCCGCTGTTCATCATGACGAGCGACTAGCGGGAAGCGGGGTGCGGGAAGGGGGATGCGGGATTCGGGAAGGCGGAACGGGTTTCGCTTCCCTCGTCCCGCTTCCC
>JBGQIT010000331.1:0-3697 GCA_041498575.1 Gemmatimonadaceae bacterium | reverse complement strand
CTTCCGCGGCGTGAAAGGAACGACGGGAACCCAGGCCAGCTTCCTCGAGCTCTTCGAGGGCGATCACGAAAGGGTCCGCCGTCTCGACCAACTCGTGACCGAGAAGATGTCCTTTCCCGCTCCACTTCCCGTCACTGGGCAGACGTACACACGAAAGCTCGACGCATTCGTGTTGTCCGTCGTCGCGGGAATCGCCGCCAGCGCCGCCAAGTTCAGCGGTGACATCCGCATGCTCCAATCTTTCGGCGAGATGGAAGAACCCTTCGAGAGCGAGCAGGTTGGCTCGTCGGCGATGGCGTACAAGCGAAACCCGATGCGGGCGGAGCGAATCGCGTCCCTGGCCCGCTTTGTCAACTCGCTCGAGAGCAATGCCAATCAGACGCACGCCGCGCAGTACTTTGAGCGCACCCTGGACGACAGCGCCAATCGCCGCCTGGTGATCCCCGAGATGTTTCTCGGCACCGACGCGATACTCGTGCTGATGGCAAACATCTCGAGCGGGCTCGAGGTCCATCCCGCCGTGATCGCCCGGCGGGTGGCGGCCGAGCTTCCCTTCATGGCGACGGAGCAGCTGATGGTCCGTGCGGTGCGCGCCGGAGGGGACAGGCAGGTCGCGCACGAGACGATCAGAAAGCACAGTCTCGCCACCGCGCGAGCGCTTAAGGACGGCGCCGATTCCAACGATCTGTTAGAACGACTCTCGAAAGACAAATCGTTCGGAGTAAAGCTCAAGGACCTCGAGGGCGTGATCGATCCGAAGCGCTTCGTCGGGCGCGCGCCGGAGCAGGTCGACGAATTTCTCCGCGACGTGATCACGCCGCTCTTTGCGGGCGAGAGCGCGAGATCCGAGCGAGCGGAGGAGCTGCGAGTCTAATGCTGATGCAGGTGAGCGACCTTCCTTTGACTCCGTTCCGCCGCGGCAAGGTGCGCGATGTGTACGAAGTCGACGCGGACCGACTCCTTCTCGTGGCAACCGATCGCGTCAGCGCGTTCGACGTCGTAATGGGCGAGACCATCCCAAACAAAGGCGCGGTGCTGACACAGATCACCGCGTGGTGGCTGCGCCGCCTCGAGGACAAGGTCGCGCACCACATGCTCTCCGCGAATAGCTCCGAGATCATCCGCCAGGTGCCTCAGCTCCGCGATCACGAGCAGGAGCTTCGAGGTCGGGCGATGCTCGTCCGCCGCACGACGGTCTTCCCCATCGAGTGCGTCGTGCGCGGTTATCTCTCGGGTTCGGCATGGAAGGAATACCGCGAGCGAGGAACTCTCGCCGGCGAGCCTCTGCCCAGGGGACTGCGCGAATCCGATCGTCTCGATCCCCCCATTTTCAGTCCCGCGACCAAAGCTGACGAGGGTCACGACGAAAACATCACCATCGATCGCATGCGTTCACTCATTGGTGAGGCAGCGGCGAGCGAGCTGCAGGGACTTTCGCGCGACATTTACGAAGCCGGCCGTGTAATCGCTGCCACGCGTGGGATCATCATCGCCGACACGAAATTCGAGTTTGGACGCGCGAAGAGCACTGGGGGTGGGGTGGTCGAGAAGGTTATATTGGTGGATGAAGTGCTCACACCCGACAGCTCTCGCTTCTGGCCGGCCGACAGCTATGACCCGGGACACGGGCAGCCCAGCTTCGATAAGCAACCGCTCCGCGACTACCTGGACGCGGAGAAGCGCGCTGGGCGATGGGACGGCAACTACCCGCCGCCGCGGCTTCCGAAAGAAGTGATCGATGCCACGAGCGAGCGCTACCTCGACATCTATCGTCGCTTGACCGGACACTCACTCGACCCCAACGGCTCACATTGAACTTCGCGCGCGAAGGCCTGCTTTTCATTGGGATCGCCGCTGCAGTCGCCGCCGGCGCCTTCGGTTTCGCAATCAGCCGGCGCTCGTGGGGACTCTGGCTTGCCGCGTTCGTTCTGCTCCTGCTGGCGCTGTGGGTCGCCTACTTCTTCCGGGATCCCGAGCGAGTCGGAGACCGTGGTCCGTCCCTCGTGGTTTCTCCGGCGGACGGCAAGCTGATCATGATCACCGAGGTCGACGAGCCGAGTTTCGTGAAGGGCCGCGCGATCAGGCTGTCGATCTTCATGAACGTGTTCAACGTCCACGTGAATCGGTACCCGGTCGATGGCGTCGTCAAATACATCCACTACAACAAAGGCAAATTCTTCAACGCCGCGGCCGAGAAGTCGAGCCTCGAGAACGAACAGATGTCGGTCGGGATCGAGACTGGCAGGCATCGCCTGCTCGTCAGGCAGATCGCGGGGCTCATCGCGCGTCGGATTGTCACTTACAGCAAATTGGGGGAGAGTGTGAAGCAGGGTGATCGGATGGGGATCATCAGGTTCGGCTCACGGGTGGATGTCTTCCTTCCGCTCGGCTCGACCATACGAGCGAAGCTCGGCGACGTGACAACAGCCGGGGTGACGATTCTCGCGGTGCTCCCCAAATGATGGTCGCGCCGGACCATTCGAGACGGCCCGTTAGGGGAGACGCCGATCGGCCTCGCAATCGCGGCGTGATCATTCTCCCGAACGGATTTACTCTGATGAGTCTGTTCTTCGGAATGTTCGCAATCGTTGCGGCCTCCCGGAGCGAGTTCGACACCGCTGGCCTTTACATCGTGTTCGCTGGTATCTGCGACGCGCTCGATGGCAGGGTCGCACGCGCGACCGGAACTGGATCGCGTTTCGGATCGGAGCTGGACTCGCTCGTCGATGCCATAACGTTCGGACTCGCGCCGGCGATGATCATGTACTTCGCCGTCCTCAACCGAAGCGGCTGGGACTGGATCTTCGCCTTCCTCTTTACTGCCTGCGCCGTGATCCGGCTCGCGCGCTTCAACGTGGAACAAGCGGGACGCGCGAAAAAGTACTTCCACGGGCTTCCCAGCCCCGCCGCTGGAATGACGCTCGCGACGTACTACTGGTTCAGCCAGACGCCGCTGTACAACGAGACGATCCTGGGAGATCTCAATTGGACGACGGGACTCCGTGGATTGATGCTGCTGCTGTCGTTCCTGATGATCAGCAACGTGTCGTACCCCGCGGTTCCGACGATCGGATTCAGAAAGATCAGCGAGATACTCGGAACGCTTGTCGTCATCGCCACCTTTCTCGGCGTGCTGTTCCTGAGGAAGGAGTTCTACTTCCCGGCCTTCGTCTGCTACGTGTTGTATGGAGTGGCCAAAACGGTGATTTTCGGACTGATGGACAGGCGTCCGCGCGGCGACTCGCCCGTGATCGACGATGATGACGAGCCGCTCCTGCTCACCGCCGCGGGTGTGATAGATACTGGTGAAGCGGCCCGGCAACGGTCGCACCGCCGGAAAAGGAGGCGCCGTCCGCCCGGTCCCGGCGAGCCGCCGCGTAGCGGACCAGGCAATTTCTCGCCGCCCGGTCCGAGTGGAGGTCAGCCCTGATGGCGAAGTTCCGCATTGCCGTTCACATCACTCCGCGCAAAGGCCTGCTCGATCCGCAAGGGAACGCAGTCAGGGACGCGCTGCACACGCTCGGATTCAGGGCGGTCAAAGATGTGCACGTCGGTAGGTACATCATTGTCGAGACCGACGCGTATGACGCGATCGCCGCGGAAGAGACGGTCACCGACATGTGCCGCAAGCTTCTCGCGAATCCAGTGACGGAAGATTTCGACATCGAATCGGCGGTCCCAGCATGAAATTCGGCAT
>JBGQIT010000330.1:0-3700 GCA_041498575.1 Gemmatimonadaceae bacterium | reverse complement strand
TTGCTGCGATGCTCGCAGCATTAGCGAGACAAAGAGTCTCAATCCAGAGCTCCAGACATTCGATCGGTGGCTCGTACAGAACAAATCGCGGATTCCGCTGGGATAAAGCGGAGATCGCTTTCTTATCTTATGGAAGGAGCCATCCTGATTCAGGATGGCTCTTCGTTTATGGAAGCCGGTCCGGCGCTTTTACTGATTTACGTTCGATCGGCTGCGCCGCGCCGGCGCCGATTGATCGGGCGCCTTCTCCCTCGGTGAAGAGCCGCGTGAGAAAACGCTGACCCTCTCCGATTCTTTCCACTTCTTCCGCGGTAGCCTCGACTGCCTGCTCCATTCGAAGCAATCTCTCACCGATCTCTCGCGGGAATGACGTGACCGCGGCAGAACTTCGGCGCCAAATCCGGCGCGCCAATGCAACCGATAACGGGAAAAACACCAGGATCATGAATAGCCCGCCGAGCACGTATGCCTCTTCGGGCGGTCCCTGCTGTATGGGAGGAGGCAGCTCTACCACCGCTCCTGGAATGGCAGCGGCCTTGGAAATGTCCACCGCATTGGCGGCAAGCCTCTGATCAACGCTCGTGATTCTCGAGTCGATGTCGGTTAGGCGGGTCTCCAGCGGCTTTCGTTCCGGAGAGCTCGCCGGCATGTCTTCAAGCTGACTGGCGATTGTGCTTCGCGTACCCTCGAGATCGTTGAGCTGGTTGCGCAGCTCCTGGCGCTGGGCTTTGAATCCCTCGTAGATAGAGCTCGCGCTCGGCGTCCCCTGCGCGGCGGCGATCGGTGCGAGCACTGGAGCCGTAGGAGCAGTGGGAGCCTTTGGGGTTGGGCCCTGAATCAATCGATCCTCGTGGTGCCTGTGATGGCTATCGGGTATGGACCTTCTGATAATCTACGGTTTCAGCGCGGGATTTTCTTCAATCGGCCCGGGCAGCCGAATAGACACCCTCATTCAACCCGGTAAATTCGCCCGATCATGATCGCCGGAGGGTTGAAGGAATGAAGGAAGTCAGGCTCGAGACGGAGCGCCTCGTGTTGCGCATGTATCGCCTTAATGATTTCGAGGATCATTTCAGACTGTGCGCGGATCCCGATGTCATGAGGTACCTGATTGGCGGCAAGCCGATGACGAGGTTCGAAGCCTGGCGGCACATGGCTTTCCTGGTCGGCCACTGGGAGCTGCTCGGGTACGGCTACTTCGTCGCCGAGGAAAAAGCATCGGGCCGATTCGTGGGCCGGATCGGGTTTACGAACCCAGAAGGTTGGCCGGGTTTCGAGATTGGCTGGACAATCGCCCCCGAGTTCCAGGGCAGGGGATTCGCGACCGAAGGCGGGCGGTTTCTGCTGGAGTACGCGTTCAACGAGATGGGCAGAGACCACGTGATCAGCGTGATCAATCCGGAGAATAAGCCGTCGATCAGAGTCGCGGAGCGACTGGGCGAGAAGCTTGAGGGAAAGACCGAAGTCGGGGGGATGCCGGCTCTGATTTATGGAATCGATCGACCGGGACCTCGATAGATGCTCTATTTACATTCGACAACGACTGAAGGAGACTCGTGAAACCGCTGCCTTTCGTCTGGCCCTATGCTCTCGTTTTCTGGGCAGTTTACATCTGGACCTTCCTGCCAGAGTGGAAGATCGTGCAGGGTGGCATCGAAGGCGCGAAGGGAGCGGACTCCAAAGACAGCGGATCCATGCGCGTTCTGCTCGGTGGAATGTGGATCGCGCTATTGCTGGCCTTTCCCTTGGCGTTCGTCCGAGCGTGGTCGTTTCCGCCGAGAGCGCAATTGCCGACGTTTGCGGTTGGCCTATCCATGATACTCCTCGGAAGCCTGCTCCGACGATACTGCTGGCGCACGCTCGGCAAATATTTCACAGGAGACGTAAGGGCGAGACCAGATCAGCCGGTGATTCGCACCGGCCCGTACAGACTGGTGCGGCATCCATCCTATACGGCGGGGATCATGATGTTCGTGGGAATCGGCCTCGCCCTTGGAAGCTGGTTCAGTTTCGTCCTTCTCGCGATTGCCGCGATCGCAACCTACGCCTATCGAGTGACGATAGAGGAGCGGGCGCTTCTCAATACTATTGGCGAGCCGTATCGGGACTATATGAGGGAGACGAAGCGGTTCATCCCGTACGTCATCTGAGCTCTCGTTCAGCTGCGGTTGCAGCTGGAATCCATCGTACAACCAAATCTTCGATTCCCATGGTAAGGTGGCGGTATTCTTCCTTCATCAGCGGAGAGGAGATGATGAAATCCGCCGTCGCCCGGTTGCAAGCCACGGGAATGTTGTGAATCAGCGCAATGCGCTGAAGAGCTTTTACATCCATGTCATGCGGATGCGGCTCGAGGGGATCCGAGAAAAAAACGACGAAATCAATTCGCTCTTCCACAATCGCCGCACCGACGTGCTGATCCCCACCGAAAGGCTCGCTGGCAAACGTCGTGATGTCGAGGCCCAGCTCGGCGCTGAGTATGGAGCCCGTCGTCCGAGTTGCGAACAAGTCGTGGTACATGAGACCGCCGCGGTTGCAGCGAACCCAATCGAGGAGATCGTGTTGGCGGTTGTCGTGCGCGATCAGGGCGATGCGCTTCGTGGGATTCATCAACAGCAAACAGCGGCTGAGCATGCTACGCCTGGAGAGATGTCGCCTCGCAGCATAGGCGCCGGTTGTCATCGTTCGGTCACCGTCTCGCTCCCTTTGGGTAACGTTTCCGCGGCCAGAGGCTTGCAGCCGAATGGCAGATGTTGCACTTAGTGAACGGCTCGAATCGAGGAGAATACTGATGAGATATCCGTCGACTGTCGTTCTGATGGTGGTCATTTCAACCGCTCCTCTGTTCGCGCAGGTGAGTCACGGGCCGCCTACGCCAACTCCAATCCCTACGGGTTCACGTCCCGTCCCGCGTCCACTACCTGCCTCTCTTTCGCCGATACAACTCGAGGATCAGTGGATCACCGCGCTCGTGCGGCGGGACACCCGCACGTTCGATCGCCTTCTCGCGCCGAACTTCGTGTACACCGAAAATGCGTCCGTCATGGGCCGCAATGACGTGATTCAGAGTGTCTCAGGCCCCGATCGTGTCAGCTGGGCGCGCAACGAAGGGATGACGGTCCACGATTTCGGGGATGTGCAGGTCATCACGGGTGTGCTGCACTTGAGGGGGAGGGGAAAGCAGGGTTCGTTCGACCGGCGATTCCAGTTCACGGATACCTGGCAGCGGCGCAATGGCCGCTGGCAGATAATTGCAGCACAGGATTATCTGATTCCAAAGTAGGTCGTCGAAGACAGGAGAGAAGATGAGGCGAGTCTTACGCGGGCGCGCCACGATTCTGCCGCTGATCGTCGTGGCAGCGTGTACCGGTGGGAACAAGAACGCGAGCGCCGACAGCAACTCCAGCTCGGGTCCCCAGGCGACATCCGTGGCCGCGACCGGCACAGCATCGGTTTCTGGTGCGCGCATCGCCGTTGCGCATGCAGGCCCGGCTGGCGAATGGCAGATGCCCGCCGGTGACTACGCCAGCTCACGCTACAGCGAGCTCTCTTCGATCACTCCGCAAAACGCGTCGAATCTCAAGGTGGCGTGGGCGTTCTCGACGGGGGTGCTGCGAGGACATGAAGGACAACCGCTCGTCGTGGGCAATACGATGTACGTCGTCACGCCGTATCCCAACGTCTCGTACGCGATAGATCT
>JBGQIT010000329.1:0-3702 GCA_041498575.1 Gemmatimonadaceae bacterium | reverse complement strand
GGATAATCCGTCCATGCAGCCTTACAAGTTAAGTGGGCAAAGGACCTGGATCAATTGCCCCTGGTGGATTCGAACCACCATTACCGGATCCAAAGACCGATGTCCTGCCATTGGACGAAGGGGCAGCGGGAAGCGAAAGCTAGTCCAGAAGCTCGATCGGGACAACGCTCGTGGACGTGCGAGTGATGATGCTTCGCGTTCCGGGTGGTACGACCAGCGCGGGGAGGCTCGCCTTTGATTCAATCGCGCGCGTAGTAACGCCGGTCACCCTGAACACCGTCGACCCCGAGCCGCTCATTCGGTAGAAGAGTCCGAATTGAGCGCCACGCGTGAGGAGCGTATCGATCTCCGACCACCGTGGCCGTATTACCGGCTCGAAATCGTTGACCGAGTTTCGGGCGGTCGAGGCCCAGTCGGCGAACATCTCCGTTGTCAGCTCAGGGTTTCTTTTCGTGGCCGCGGCGCGCGACTCGTCGAGCAGAGCGTAGGCCTCGCCGGTGTCTATGCCGTACGGCGGGAAAAAGAGCTGAACATCCCTCGACGGAAGGGGATCCAGCCGAAGCAGCCTGTCGCCGCGTCCCCAAGCCATAGCCATCGCGTAATCGCTGGCGAGAAACGGCACATCGGAACCAAGAACACCAGCGAGATTGAGCAAAGCCACCTCGGATACCCGCTTGGGCGCGAGCGCGTTGAGAATGCGCAGCACCGCGGCCGCGTCGGCGCTGCCGCCGCCCAGGCCTCCGCCGATCGGAATGTTCTTCACAATCTCGATCTCGAATCCCTTCGGCCAACCCGTTTCATCGGCGAAGAGCGTGGCGGCACGGTAGGCAAGGTTTGCTTCGGCGGGCCAGTCGCGCATCTCGTAGCACTTGAGCGACCGCTTGCCGCTCGTGATTCGAAGCTCGACGTCGTCGCCCAGCTCGAGCCGCAGGAAAACCGTCTCGATGGAGTGAAATCCGTCCGTCTCCTGCCCGAGGACCCGGAGCGCAAGATTGACCTTGGCCTGGGCCAGCGTGCGAGCCGCACGCGGACTCACGCCGCCACCTCGGCAGGGCCTTGAAGATCACGGAGGTGCACGCCCAGGCGCGCGAAATAGTACGCACCAATGAGAGTGATCGGGATGAACGAAAAGAGGTGGTATCCGATCGCCCAGGTCGCAGCCTGTTGCTGGCCCACTCCGTAAATCGCGAGGCCCTGAACCGACATGTACTCGAACACGCCGAAGAAGCCGGGAAGCGCCGGGACCGCGGTGCCCAATGCGATGAAGGCCTGGAGAAATAGAGCGGCGGATAACGGAGCGGTGATGCCCACGGCTTTGAACGCAAGCCAGAACCCAAGGGCGTTGAGCAGCCAGTGCGCGAGCGTCCATCCGAACACCGCCGCGAACCGGCCCGGGCTCCGCAGCACGCTCAGCCCGTGGACGAACGTCTCCAGCACCTTGCGTCCCCGCACTTCAATCGCCGGCGAGACGCGCCGGGCGAACAGCTCGAACAGTCGAAGGAGCTGACTCGGGAAGAAAACGAGAGCATAAAGCCCGAGCACGAGGAGCAGGACGACTGTTCCTGCTCCCACCGCAAACGACGTGAGCGGCCGACCCGCGAGCGTCTCGGTGCTCGAGAGCGCGGGATCGAGCAGCGCTATCGCCGCGAGAAGGAGCAGCACGATTGCGTCGAACAGCCGGTCGACTGCAAGCGATGCGAGCGATGTGGCGAAGGGCACCGGTGCTTCCTTCGTCAATGCGAACGCTCTGGCAATCTCGCCGGCGCGAGCGGGCACCACGTTGTTCACCATCATCCCCACCGCCGTCGCGCGCCAGAGCGGGCCGAGCGGAAGCTTGCCGGTCACGGGCTCGAGAATCGTCTGCCATCTGCGGGCGCGCAGAACGAATATCGCCGTTGCGCAGAACATCGCCGCGGTGAAGAGCAGCGGATCGGCTTCCGAGAGTCTGTGCGCTACTTCAGCGGGAGAGATTCCGCGGAGCGTCCAGTAGATCAGCGCGGCGCTCAGCACTGCTCCCAGTGCGGCGCGCCATCCGGGTCGCAACTGCTACTCTGCGGCCGCGAGCTCCACCAGATCGACGAGCTCGTCAACGAGCGCGCGTGTCGGCGGAGTTCCGCTCTTCTTGAGCGCGCGACGAATCTCGGCAGCGCGTTCGATCGCGCTCTGACCGCGGTAGAGCAGCTCCTGAATCGGCACGAGCTCAGTCACCGGAGGCTGGGGACCGGAGTGCCGGTTCTCGAGCGAGCGCATCGTCGCGAGGCTCGAATTCAAGACGTCGCGCAGCTCCTGGCCGCGAGCCGGAGTCCTTGCGGGCGAGGGCGGCCCTTCGCGCGACGGAGTCGGGACGCGCTTCACTTCCGGGCTCAGTGTACCGGGGCCAATGCCGCCACTCTGCTCGCGAAGCTGCTGCTCGTAGTGGGTTTTGGGATTCGGAGCGACATAGATGACGTGCGGTCCATCGTCGTTGAAGAAAAGCTGCGAGATGGGGAGGATTACTTCGTCCCGGCGCTCCTCGCGCGCGGGCGCGAACCGCGTGAGCACCCGCAGGCTCTCACCGACGCGCGCGTCCTGATCGGCGCCCCACGTCCGGACCGACCGGACCAGCAGCTTCAGGTCGTCGATCGCGCCAATGAGAGCGCGCTGAAGCTCGGGCTCCCACGGGGTCGCACCCCGGGCCACGCCCGACGCGATTCGCTCGACCGTCATCGCTACCTGCACGATCCCGCCCGCTTTTGCCATCGTCGCGCTGCCGCGCAGACCGCGCGCGGCAGCGGCGAATTGCGTGGCGTCCGCGGGCTCCATCCCTTTTTTCGTGGCCAGAGACTCGAGACGCGTGAGATACTCACTCGCCTCGAGAGAAAAGAAATCCAGCAGCCGGCCCGGCATCGTCATCAGTGCGTTCTCCAGATCTTCCGAAAGGTGGGCCGTTTGTGGCTCACAGTCAAAACTCGCCCCATTATGACGACCGAGCACCGCGCATGGCTTCGCGCATTTCTTTCACAGCCCGGTCCAGGCCGATGAAAACCGCCCGGCTGATGATCGAATGGCCAATGTTCAGCTCTTCGATTTCAGGAATCGCGGAGACAAGTCCGACATTCGTCACGGTGAGGCCGTGGCCCGCGTGAACCGCCAGCCCCAGATCAGCACCTCTTTGCGCGGAGTCGCGAAGCGCGCCGATCGTCCTCGTCGACCCGGGTTGATGCGAATACGTCCCCGTATGCAGCTCGATCGCCGCGGCGCCCAGCTTCTTCGACTGCTCAACCGCGGCTCGCGTAGGATCTATGAACAGGCTGACTCGAATGCCGGCCTCGGTGAGCGTATCGACGGCGCTCCGAATACGCGACGGCTCGCTCATGATGTCGAGCCCGCCCTCGGTCGTTATTTCTTCGCGGCGCTCCGGCACGAGAGTCACCTGCTCCGGCTTGATACGACGCGCCAGCTCGAGCATCTCGGCCACGCACGCCATCTCGAGATTGAAATACGTTCGAACGTTTTCTTTGAGCCGCGTGACATCGGCGTCCTGAATGTGGCGCCTGTCCTCTCGCAAATGCGCGGTGATCCCGTCCGCGCCGGCGGCTTCGCACACGATCGCGGCCTCGACGGGGTCCGGCTCAGCTCCGCGTCGAGCCTGCCGCAGCGTCGCCACGTGATCGATATTGATATACAGCCGTTGTTGCTTTGCGCGCATTGTTCCAGTCCCTG
>JBGQIT010000328.1:0-3702 GCA_041498575.1 Gemmatimonadaceae bacterium | reverse complement strand
GTGCCGCCCCAGATAGGACGGAACTCGAACGTGTCCCACGTGCCGCCGCCGGAAGTCCACTGGATACCACCTACATGGGTTATGTGGACGCCATCCAGAAACGTGTCTACGGAGCCGTCAGCGGTCCCCGCTGAGTTGGCGACCAGGACAAATTCGTAGGTCTGCCACTGGCCCCGGATGATGCGAGCGGAGGGTACCAGATTGGGCCCCCAGTTTCCGTTTCCACTGGGGAAAGTCACCAACGATTGCAACATCGAATACGGCTCCAGTGGGGCATTCCCGACCCCATTAGAGGCGAAAAAGAAGTCGCCGGAGCCATTGATCCAAGCGTAGAAATATTTGCAGAAGCCCGAATCCTCGCCTTGCCAGTTCAATGAGAGCTTGACGGCAAAACGGACGTAGAGGGTCTTGTAGCCCGTGAACGCAACGCCCGCATGACCGGGTGCGGTCCCCGAATGGAAGCCTGCCGGGAATGTTACCCGAATTACATTGGATGGTGATATGGGCGCCGTTGCGTCCTGGACAATCGTAAGGTTAGTGTCGGTGTCCCACGCCGGGGAATACGGAGCCGCGTGCTCGGCGAGCGAATTGAACGGTCGCTCGTCAATCAAGGTCATTCCAGATGGCTCGTTTGAGGAACCTGGTGGCGGCGGAGTGGCGGTCACAATAATCGTGGCGCTGCCAGTCTTACCCTCGCTCGTTGCGGTTACCTGAATCGTCCCTGCACCGATCGCGCTGACAATTCCATTGGAGCCAATTGACGCGATTCCCGCGTTCGCGGTCGACCATGTAACGACACGCCCGGTGAGTACGTTGTTATTGGCATCACGAGTCGTCGCCGCAAGTTGAACTGTAGCCCCGACAAGGAGGCTCGATGATGCGGGTGAAACGGTTACGGTTGCGACCGGAATAGGAGTCGTCGTCGTGACGGAAAGAGGCGCTGCGCCGATCGCTCCCTCGCTCGAAGCGGTAATCTGGGTCGCGCCAGCCGCACGCGCTGTGACCATGCCGGAGGTCGCATTGACTGAGGCAACGCTCGTGTTCGCACTCGACCACGTAACGACACGTCCGGTGAGGACGTTATTGCTCGAGTCACGCGTCGTGTCTATAGCCTGAGTCGTCTGTCCGACGCTGAGCGAACTCGTGGGCAGGACTACTCTAACTGAGGCGACCGGTGCCGCTGCCACGGTCGAAGGAGTGACCGTAAGAGTGGCGCGACCGCTCTTCCGTCCCCGGGTCGCGACAATGTCAACCGTTCCAGGGGATAATGCCGTTACGAGCCCGGTGGCAGAAATTGTTGCGACTGAGGTACTGCTAGAACTCCAAACAACGGGCTGGTTTAGTACGCGATTTCGCGAGTCCAGGAGGAGCGCCTTCGCCTGCGTTGCCTGGCCAACTTCGAGTGAGCTCTGAGCGAGGGTCACTGTGGCTGACACGACGCGGGATGCGTCGCCAGTGGAGTCGTTCAGCGCCAGGCCGGTGAGGTCGGAGGTTGCCCTGTCTGAACATGATAAAGTGATGCAAAAGGCTAAAGCTGTAGTCAGCATGCCCAGTAGTCTGCGATTCATGATAATACCCGTGAATCGCGCGACTGGCTTCAGTCGGGCCCCGAATTATTTCTGTGCCTGTGCCGCCCGGAGGGCTGGCATTTACAGGAACAGTGTCGTGGCCGTCAACGCTTAGTAGATGACGCGCATTTATATACATCAGGCGAAAGGAATCTTTCGTCATTGGATTCTTTTTTTGAAAACCGCGTTGGTTCGTTGAAGCAGTCGCGCGAAAGGAAGGCGCGTGGTGGCGACTACGGCGATTAGCGTGCCGCAAAATGCCGTAGAGCTTGCGCAGTAAGGGTTTACCCTCTGCTGCAAAGCAGCGTCAATCGAACAGCGTAAGGGCAAAAGCAGTTCTTTATATCAGCGCGAATAGCTCCGCAAACTTCTCCGGACTGAGTACCTCGGGTCGCGCGGTCTGTTCGACGCTGGCCCGATCCAGCAACGCGGCCGCTTGTTGCGGAGACAATCCCCTGACTGTTCGCATCACACGCTGCATCTGCTTCCTCCGCAGGCCGAACGCCGCCTGAACAAAGGCGCGAAACGCCGGGAGTGACTCGGCCGCTACGAGAGGTCGCGCACGCGGAGTGAGTCGCACCACAGCCGACTCGACCTTGGGCGGAGGGCGAAACGCGCTCGCCGGGACGGTGAGCACCTGTTCCACAATCGCCACCGCGGCGACGTTGACCGACAGCGCTCCGTAACTCTCCGTGTCCTCTGGCGCCGCCATTCGCTCGGCCACCTCGCGCTGGACGAGAAAGACAGAGCGTCTTGGAATCGGCGGCTCCAGGGCCCTGAACACTATCGGCGTCGTGATGTTGTAGGGAACGTTTCCGATGAGGAGATAGTCTTCGCCCGCCACCGCATGGAGATCGGCTTCGAGAAAATCACCTTCTACGATCTCCACATTCTTCCGGCCGCTGTACCTGTCGCGCAATTGCACCGTCAGCGCGCGATCGATCTCGACCGCGACCACTCTCCCGCTTCTGGCGGCGAGTATGTCGGTGAGAGAGCCGCGGCCGGGGCCGATCTCGACCACTGTATCAGCAGACGTCGGCGCGAGAGCGTCGACGATCGCGCTGAGAATCTTTTCGTCGGAAAGAAAATGCTGCCCGAATTTCTTGAGCGCCGGAGGATGTCGTCCACGCCCGCCGGGCGCGCGCGGCACGCTCAGCTCCTGACCACCACGAGCGTCAGGTCATCGCGCAGCGGCACTGCCCGGGTATGGACTTCGATCATTTTGAACACTCTGTCCACGATCACCTTCGTATCGTTGTCGCGGTTCTCCTTTATGAGCTCGAGCACCCGCTCCTCGCCGAGGCGTTCGTCGCGCGAGTTGCGCGCATCGCTGACGCCGTCTGTGAAGAGAACGAGGAGGTCCTTCTTGCCCACCCAGCTGAGCGATGCCGTGCTCGGAATGTCGTCGAGCATGCCGAGCGGCGGATTCACGGCCGACAAGCGAGTTGACGTTCCCTCCTGGCTGATGACGAACGCGTGCGGGTGACCGGTGTTGGCGTAGGTGAGCTTTCCCTTCTCCGGATCGACGACTCCATAGAACATCGAGATGAACATCTCCGTGGTCTCGAGCTCTTCGCGCAACGAGTGCAGCAAGGCGCCGAGCATCTCACCGGGGTTTACGAAGTTCTGCGCGTGGATCGCCGAGGCGCTCATTGCCAGGGCCATGATCAGCGCGGCGCGGTACCCGTGTCCCGACACGTCGCCGATCATCACGCCCGTGGCGCGCTCGCGGAGCTTGAAGAGCTGGTAGAAGTCACCGCCCACGCTCTCGGCGGGCACTACGCGCGCGGTCACTTCCGCCTCCGGCGAGACGACATCGGTGGACGGGAGCAGCTTCATCTGCAGATCGTGCGCGAGACTCATCTCCTGCAGCAACCGCTGACGGTCCAGCGAGGCGCTGACGAGTCGCGCGTTCTGGATCGCTGTCCCAATCTGGGTGGCGATGGCGGTCACGAGCTTTTGATCGCCGGCTGTGAACGGCTGCCTGGAACGGCGGTCGGCGAGATTCACCACGCCGAGTGGCTGGCCCCCAGTAGGTGTCGTCCACATGATCGGCACCGACAGCATCTCGCCGCGCCCGTAAGGCGACTCGCTTCCGAACGTGACGCCTTTTCCAACGACGATGAGCGGATGC
>JBGQIT010000327.1:0-3721 GCA_041498575.1 Gemmatimonadaceae bacterium | reverse complement strand
GATTGGATCTGTCCGACCGTTGCCGCCCCGGTCAATACAACATCGGCCCACGGACGCGCGAGTGCGGCACCGAGCGCAAGCATCTCTATGGTAGTGCCGCGACTCTCGGACAGCTCTCGAATTCGTGCGACAGCCGGAAACAACACATCGTCTTCATCTCGATTTCCCTGAGTTAAGCGCCCGTTAGCCAGAGACTCCTTCACGACGACCTTCATGCCCGCGCCGTGCGCGTCATGGAGAGCTGACTCGGCGCCTCGCTCCAAAAGGTTCCACGTCGCCTGTACTGAATCGAAGACCCGTACGCCATCGCGACGCACTTCCAGAGATCTTCGAATGGCAACGTCCTGCCCCGCCCCGCTGACACTCAGTCCAGCCCTGATGCCTCTCTCCCGTAATCGCGCAATCGCATCGATGAGCGCGTTGTCCTCCAGTGTCTTGCTCTCGGCCGTCACCGAGTGGATCTGATAGAGCGAGAGATATCGCCCCAGCCGTTCAACGCTTTCGGCGAGCTGACGCTCGAAGGCTGCCAAGGAGTGATCCTTGACCTCGTGCTGCGTGGCACTCGTCGACCAACCAGCGGTGTACGTGTATCCCCACTTCGACGCTACCGAAATCTCACCGGGCTCCATCGCTCGCTTGCGCAGCCACGACGCTACGAAATCTTCCGCCCGCCCGTACGAACGCGCTGCGTCGACGTAGCGGATTCCCGCGTCGAACGCGGCATCCAGAACCGCGTGAGCATGCGACTCCATGGCCGACGGGTCGTAACTTCCGCCCAGATCGTTCGCGTGATTCAACGTCACGTATCCCGGCCGCCCGAGTGCGGCAAGCCCGAGCCCGAGTCGCGCAGCCATTTGACTGCAACTTATTACCGCTGACTGCAACTTATGACTACCGGCCAGGGGCTTTCGGCGGGTCGGCTTTCGGCTACGTGCGGGCTGTTCCGCTGTGGGACACTATTCAAGTGGCTTTGCGTTAGCGATCGCACACCCCTGCGCCGCCTCGCGCGCACCAAACAGCCCGCCCGGAGCCCACCGCCGACCCGCCATCAGCCCTCGGCCGGTAGTCTTCAGTTTGCAGTTGCGCACTCATAATGGCTCCAGAGATGACGCCGGGTAGTAGCATATCGCTGCCAAGCGTGTCAACAGCTCGCAAAGACCGAGGTTACGCCCGCACTTTCCCAGAGCGCGCTCCTCTCGCAATAAAAGAAGCGTGGAACACCGATAAACATCCGGTGTATTACACACAGTATCGGAGACCAAGGACGTCTCCTTCGCACTACTTCGTTGCGCGCCTTTGGCAGCGTCCTTTCGTATTTCCACGACGGAAGCGCCGCCACTCTCGACGATGGCGCTACGCCCTACAACAATTTCCGACTCAGGCTCTCCGGCGCTTTTGCAACGGGATCTGGTCCAGTTACTGAAATCGTTGGTGCCACGCTTGGTAGCAAAGATTTCCTGGATCAAAATCACTTTTGCTGGAGAACCGTTGCATGGGGATTTCCGTCCATGATGCGATGCGGCGGTCCCCGCTGCCATTCGCCATTATACGTGGGGCTGAGCGCAAGCTCGTCTACGCCAATTCCGCCTTCTCCCGCCTGGCCGGTATCGCCAAGGGTGAGGCGCCCGGGGTACCAATCGCCACCGGGTTCATCGGGACCGAAGGGGGAGCGCTGAGCGCGCTTCTCGATCGAGCAGCTCGCGATGGCGTCGAGCTATTGGATGAGCGCATCGATACGTCGAGCGAGAGAGCGAGCGGCTGGCTATGCAGCGTGTGGCCCGTGATCACCGACGACGGGCGGGCCGAAACTTTCGGGATCGAGATTCGCGAGTCAGGCTTGCGCGACGCTGCCCTCGACCTGCAGCGGCAGGTTTCCGAGCAGATGCTGCTCGGTGCATTGCGTGAACGCAGTCTCGCCGACGATGCCGAGGCCGCGAATCGGGCGAAGACGGCGTTCCTCGGCGCGATGAGCCACGAGCTGCGCGCGCCACTCAATGCGATAGGCGGCTATATCGAGCTCCTCGATCTGGGACTGCGGGGGCCCGTGACCGATGATCAGCGCGCCGACTTCGCGCGCGTGAAAGCCAATCAGCAGCACCTCGCCCTCCTCATCACCGAAGTCCTCAACTTCTCACAAGTTGGAAGCGGCGGTATGTCCTACGCTGTCAGCGACGTCAACGGTTCTGATGCGCTCAGGCACGCCATCCAGCTGATCGAGCCACTCATCGCACAGAGAGGGCTCGTCTTCGACGGGATCTCGGATGACCCCAGCATCGTCGCACGCGCGGATCCGGAAAAAGTCGCTCAGATTTTGGTGAACCTTCTCTCCAATGCAATCAAATTCACACCGGCAGGCGGGCATATCAGTGCCGAGTGCGCGGCAGCGGGTGACATCGTCACGCTGAGCATCAGTGACACGGGGCCAGGAGTTCCCAAAGAAAAGTTGGAGGCCATCTTCGGGCCATTCGTTCAGCTGAAGGAGGGTCTCGCCGATCGAGAAAGCGGCGTCGGGTTGGGATTGGCGATCAGCCGCGACCTTGCCCGGGCGATGAACGGCGATCTCACCGTCGAGAGCACCGAAGGGAAAGGCGCGCGCTTTACCCTTTCTCTTCCGCGCGCAAGCGAACACCAAAAGGCTTGATGAGACGCTCAACCCTTTCTTCGGTAAGGGTGTATTGCATCTACGGATCAACCCGCAGCTGCTCGAGCGAGGGTTTCTGCTGCCCAGCGATTCAGGCTCTTGTTTTCGCGATCGCGCCGAGCTCCGGCGGCAGAACTTTTACGACGACATCGCGACCGAGCGCGACTTCGCGGACGACGAAGACGCGCGCCATTCCACCGCCCAGGTCCTCGGTGATCTCATAGCCGTCGCCGAGCGCGCGTTGAAGGCGCTCGGCCAGATCTCCCACCGGTTTCTGATTCAGGTGAGCTCCGCACTGGGATAGAAACCTAAAAGATAGCCCGCGGTTCTTGCCCCTGGTCAGGCATTCCGAAGGCCGCAACGCCCTGACAACCCCTTAGGTTTCGGCCAAACTCCTTCCCCTGCGAGAGCGCTTGGATGCGGAGAGCACGATGAAGCCGAAGACGAGGATCCAGACCCTCACAACATTGATGGCCGTCGCGATTGCCGCGCTCGCACAAACAGCGGCAAGTCAGACCAGGGACGAGCGGGCTGTACGCGCAGCCTCCGACGCCCGACAGCGATACGTGGCCGCTCAAAACGTCGACAGCATCGTCGCGCTCCATACACCGGACGCGGTGGTGATTCCGTCCAACGCACCGCCCATGAAAGGCTCGAGTGCCATTCGCAGCGGCTGGAGCGAAATGCTCAAGACGGATCGTCTTCGGCTGCACCGGATACCCACCAGGATCGAAGTCGCAAGTCCAACGTTGGCGACGGAATACGGGACTTACACCGAGTCGTACAACGCGCCCGGTGGAAAAATGAACGAGGCCGGCAACTACGTCACGATCTGGCGCAAGGCGAACGGAAGGTGGCGCGTTGCGCTCGATGCGCCGGTGAGCACCATGCCGATGCCGGCTCAGATGCCGGCGGAGGCATCGGACTTCGTGGCGAGAAATGCGGGCGGGCTTTTATGGATCGATTTCGCCCCGCCGGGTTTCCCACCGGGAGGCAAGATCAGCGTGCTGCACGGCGATCCGTTCTCGCCCGGACTCTTCGTTTTGCGTCTGAGTCTACCCGACGGCTACAAGATTCCAT
>JBGQIT010000326.1:0-3743 GCA_041498575.1 Gemmatimonadaceae bacterium | reverse complement strand
GTATGATTGGGGCGATGACGGATGTGACAGAGCGCTCGCGCTCGGAGGCGGCAATTCGTTTCCAGGCACAGCTGCTCAATGCCGTGCAGCAAGCAGTCGTCGCGACGGATCCTGACGGGCTCGTGATTTTCTGGAACGCCTTTGCGGAAAAGCTATACGGGTGGGCAGCCGAGGAGGCCGTTGGAAGATCGATCCAGGAGTTGACGCCGTCCCCATTCCTGCGCGATCACGGCGGAGAGATCGGTCAGCGCGGAGCAGCGGGAGAGAGTTGGACGGGCGAGTATCTCGTGCAGGGAAAATCGGGAAAGGCATTCCCTGCGCTACTCACCACGGCCCCCGTCCGCGACGAACGGGGAACAGTAGTCGGATACGTTCGCGTGTCGATCGATCTGACCGAGCGACGCAATCTCGAGGAGCAATTTCGACAGTCCCAGAAGATGGATGCCGTAGGCCGGCTGGCGGGAGGAATCGCCCACGATTTCAACAACCTCCTGACGGTGATTAGACTCAACACCGAAATCATCATGGAGGGGTTCGACCCTTCGGATCCGCGCAGCGAGGACGTCAAGCAAATAAGGAGCGCGGCGGAGCGGGCGTCCTCCCTCACGAAGCAACTCCTGGCGTTCAGTCGTAAGCAGATTCTGCAGCCAAGAGTGCTCGACATGAACAGCGTGGTGGCAACGGTCGAGCCGATGCTTCGCCGCCTGATCGGCGACGACGTCATCATCGCGTCGACTTGTGCGGCACGCGGCTACGTCGTCGCTGATCCGGGTCAGCTCGAGCAGATCCTCGTCAATCTGGTGGTGAACGCTCGCGATGCCATGCCTGAGGGCGGCACCATCAGCATCGAGACCCGGAACGTCGAGCTTGACGAGACATACACCAGCGAGCACGCGCCAGTCATGCCTGGACGGTACGTCATGCTCGCTGTCGGAGACACCGGCGTCGGAATGAGCGTTGACACGCGAGAGCATGCGTTCGATCCGTTCTTCACGACCAAGGAAGCTGGAAAGGGAACGGGACTCGGCCTCGCAACCGTATATGGCATCGTCAAGCAGTCGGGCGGGTATGTCTGGATTTACAGTGAGCCGGGCCTGGGAACCTCGCTCAAGCTCTATTTCCCGGAAGTAAGCGCCGCGGCCGCTTTTCAGCCCGCGGAATACAACCCCGCGTCGAAGCAGGCAGCGCGAGGATCGGAGACGATTCTGCTCGTGGAGGACGAAGCCGCCGTGCGCGGGCTCACGTCGAGGATTCTGGAGAAGCAGGGTTACCGCGTTCTTTCCGCGCAGCACGGACGCGAGGCAATGGACATCGCGACGAAGGAAGACGGAAAGATCGATCTGGTGCTTACCGACATCGTGATGCCAGGCATGAATGGCCGGGGCCTCGTCGAGCGCCTGTCGGGGATCCGCCCCACGATGAAATCGCTTTATATGTCCGGCTACACGGATGACGACATTATCCGCCGCGGATTCATGGAGCCCTCGAAGAGTTTCTTGCAAAAGCCGTTCACGTCGGAATCCTTGCTCCAAATCGTGAGGAAGGTTCTGGACGAAGGCTGAGGTGACCGGTTGAAACGCGGATGCGCAGTCTGGTTGAGCGCGGGTGCGCCGTCCTGTATATAGGAGCATGAACTCGGGGAATTCCGGCACTGCTGCGGCAGCGTTGATCACGATCGCAACGCTCGCGGCCGACGCGCACGCTCAGGACACGACCGTGACGCGGCTGGAGCCGGTGGTGGTGGAAGTCGGACGAGGAGCGCACAGATCGCCCCTTGAGCTTCCTTTCGCGGTCACAGTTCAAATTCCGGATTCTCTGAGGCCCGGTCAGCGCCATCTCTCGTTAGACGAGACGCTGTGGCTGATTCCGGGTCTCTCCGTCTCAAATCGAAACAACCCGTCGCAGGATCCGCGCATCTCCATTCGCGGATTCGGCGCGCGCTCCGCGTTCGGGGTCCGCGGCATTCGGGTGCTCCGTGATGGAATTCCACTCACGCTTCCCGACGGCCAGACGCCCGTTGACTACCTCGACCTGGAGTCGGTAGGCCGCGTTGAAGTAATGCGCGGGAGTGCTTCCTCGCTCTATGGAAATGCCGGCGGCGGTGTCGTCGACATCAGGACCAGCGAGCCGCCTCTGGTCCCGGTGTCGGGCGCGCTTCGGATGTGGAATGGAGGGTTTGGCGCGCGCCGTCTCGTTGCGAAGACCGGGGGTACGACCGGAGGATTTGGATATCAGGCCAACGTCGCGCGAACCGAAAGCGACGGCTACCGCAACTACTCGCGTCAGAGAATGACGAACGGGTTTTCGCGCATCTCCTACGACGATAGCGGAGGATCGTACGCTCTCGATTGGCTCGGTGTGAACACGCCGGTGGCACAGAATCCCGGGGCCATTACACGGGCGCAGTTCGAGGCGAATCCGCACCTGGCCGATCCGCTCTCGGTGACCAAACGCGCCCGCAAAGCCGTGAAACAGTCACAGTTTGGATTGACGGCGCGACGAAGCGGCTCGCGCGGCGAGATCGAGGCATCGGCCTACACCGGGACACGGGCGCTCGACAATCCGCTGACGTTCGCGATCGTTGATGTCGACCGTACCATGTCGGGGGGAAATCTGCGCGCCACGGTTCCCGTTACGGTACTCGGCGCCGAGCAGAGGCTCACCGCGGGGACGGAGCTCCAGCTGCAGAACGATCTGCGACGGAATTTTACGAACTGCAACAACGCTCCCCAACCAATTGTGCCTGTTCCAACACTTGCATGCCCGACCGTGGGTGACGAACGCGGGACGGTGACACTGAATCAGCGCGAGCTTGTTTCTTCCGTTGGATCGTATGTTCGCGATGAGCTCGACTTGGGAAAGAGATACACCTTCACAGCGTCGGCCCGAGCGGATGCCGTCCGGTTCCGGGTCAAGGACAAGCTGATCAACGCGACGAACCCCGATGACTCGGGTCGGAGAAATCTCGACGCCGTGAGTCCCATGGTGGGCATCCTCGCCCGGCTCTCTGAATCACACAGCGCCTACGCGAACGTCTCGTCGGCGTTCGAGACTCCTACCGCAACCGAGCTCGGGAATCAGCCGAATGGCGCGGCCGGGATCAATCGCGATCTGAAACCACAGCGCTCGACCACCTACGAAGTCGGGGTGAAGGGCGTGGGAGAGAGCGGGCTGCAATACAACGCTGCACTGTTCGCGACCGGGGTTCACGACGAGCTGATTCCATTTGACATCCCTGCCAGCGGTGGCCGGCGATACTTCCGGAACGCGGGCCGCACATCGCGCCGGGGCGTCGAGCTCGGCCTCGGAGTCGCGATCAAGCAGCTCGAATTGGGCGGAGCCTACACCTACGCGAATTATCGTTTCGTCGATTTCACCGTGGACACGTCGCACTATGCCGGAAACCGAATCCCGGGTATTCCGCGGCAAACACTCCAGGCAAGCGCCGCCTTGCACAGCTCGATCGCGACGCTCGTCACCGAGACGACGCTGGCCGACAGAATGTTCGTCAACGATGCGAACTCGGAGAGCGCCCCCGGCTACGGGATCTTTAACGCGAGAATCGTTTCGAGTGCGTTGTGGAACGGGTCGGGCGCGCAGCTCACATTTGGCGCGCTGAACCTGTTCAATACGCGTTACATCTCATCCGTCAGCGTGAACGCGGCTGGCGGGAAGTTCTACGAGCCGGGCTCGCAGCGCTCGATCTATGTCGGCCTGAGCCTGCTCGCCGCGGCCAGGCCTTG
>JBGQIT010000325.1:0-3771 GCA_041498575.1 Gemmatimonadaceae bacterium | reverse complement strand
GCTCTAAGAAGGCTGAATAGGGCGGAAATCCTGGTCGAACGGCGCATCGTAACTCTCAAGAAGAGGGTTACTCATAAGACGACCATCTCGACCAAGCTCAACAGGACTTAAGACCACACGGAGGGCCTTAATCCACTCTCACAGACCCATTGCGAAAGACAGCTTTGTGACCACAGCTGGCCCCCTCAGAGCCTCTCGCCGCCCATCAGGACGGCCATGATTGCTTTCTGGATGTGCAGCCGGTTTTCGGCCTCGTCCCAGACCCTGCTTTGGGGTCCATCGATCACCTCGGCGGCGACTTCCTCGCCCCGGTGCGCGGGCAGGCAATGGAGGAAAATGGCGCCCTCCTTTGCGCGCTTCATGATCGCTGCGTCGACCCGGTAACCCTTGAATGCCTTCTCACGGATCGCCTGCTCCTCCTCCTGTCCCATCGATGCCCAGACGTCCGTATTGACGACGTCGGCCTTGTCCGCTGCTTCGGCGGGATCCCGCACGATTCTCACTTTGGCCTTTGACGCGGCGCGCTGGTAAATCATCGGATCGGGGTCGTAGCCCTCGGGACACGCGAGTGTGAGCTCGAATCCGAGCACGTACGCCGCGTTGAGCCACGAATTCGCCATGTTGTTGCCGTCGCCGATCCAGGCGACGCGCTTTCCCTTGTAGCCGCCAAGGTGCTGGTTCACGGTGAGAACGTCGGCAAGGACCTGGCACGGGTGCACTAGGTCGGTGAGGCCGTTGATGATCGGCACGTCGGCGTAGCGCGCCAGCTCCTCGACCTCCGAGTGCGCGAAGGTCCTGATCATGATGCCGTCGACGTAGCGCGAGAGCACCCGCGCGGTGTCAGCGATCGGCTCCCCGCGTCCGAGCTGCACGTCGCGGGGAGAGAGAAAGAGCGCGTGTCCGCCGAGCTGCCAGGCGCCGACCTCGAACGAGACGCGCGTGCGCGTCGATGACTTCATGAAGATCATCGCCAGTGACTTTCCGGCGAGGGGCTTCTTTTTGTATTTGCCGGCCCGCATCAATTCGGCGAGCGAAAACAGCCTGTCGAGCTCTTTGGCGGAATAATCTGCGATCTGAAGGAAGTCGCGATGTGTTCGTTCTTTCTGGACGTGTCGGGGCATGTGAGTTGCGCGGACGGGCGTGGATCGTGGGTCTTTCGGTGCGCCGGAAATATACTATCACCGGTCCATTCCTCTCTCCCGTCGAGTGTGCGGATGCTATCGATCAACGTGTTGTGCTCGAGTGTGATGCTGCTCGCGATCGCGGGCTGTAACGACTCTACTGCGCCCGGCGATGGAGGAACGACTCTCCCGCCCGGCCTGACCCTCAAACTGGACCCATTCATCACCGCAGGCCTCGCCAGTCCCGTCTTTCTCACGCAGCCACTCGACGACGGGCGGATTTTCGTAGTCGAGCAGGCGGGAAGAATTCGTGTGATTCGAAACGGCGTGCTGCAGACGACGCCCTTCCTCGACATCTCGAGCAGAGTTCTGAGCGGCGGCGAGCGCGGTCTTCTCAGCGTCGCGTTTCATCCACAGTACGCGACGAACCATTTCTTCTATGTGTACTTCACGACGCAGACGAATGGCGACATACGGATCGAGCGCTTCACGACGACGGCGAATCCGGAAGTTGCGGATCCGACGACGTCGAAGCTGATAATCACGACACCGCATTTTCGGCAGGCGAACCACAACGGCGGGCTCGTGAGCTTCGGCCTCGACGGTATGCTCTACGCCGGGCTTGGCGATGGTGGAGGAGGCGGAGACCCATACCAGACCGGGCAGGCTCCCGACTCGCTGCTCGGGTCTCTCTTGCGGCTCGACGTTTCCGGTGATCCGTACACGATTCCTCCGAGCAATCCATTTTTCGGCCAGGCGAACAAAAGGGGCGAGATCTGGGCGAAAGGTTTGAGGAATCCATGGCGGTACGCGTTCGACGCTCCGACGGGCCTCCTGTACATCGCCGACGTCGGCCAGGGGCTACGTGAGGAAATCGACGTCGTCCCCGCGACGCAGGCGGGGGTCAACTACGGCTGGAGCATTATGGAAGGCGCGATCTGCTATAACGCGACGACCTGTACTCAGACCGGTTTGACGCCGCCGATCCTGGACTACACGCACGCCGGCGGCGCGTGCTCGATCACGGGAGGATACGTGTATCGTGGGAGCGCTATTCCCGGAATCCGTGGCCACTACTTCTATTCCGACTATTGCGCCGGCTTTCTGAAGAGCTTCAGATATGAGAACGGCGTGGCGGTAGATCAGAAGGATTGGGGACTGACGACGGGCTCCGTCACGTCATTCGGTGTTGATTTTGGCGGCGAGCTGTATATGTGTTCGGGGAACAGCATTCTGAAGATCGCGCAGGGGAGTTGATCGCCGGCAGTACGCCGAGGCAGTCAAAAGAGAGGTTGCATGATGCTTCGTGCATTCCTTTACGCTCCGATTTTCGGCGCGTGCGCACTGGCTTCGACCGCTCGAAGTCAGGAAGCGGCGGCCGAGCTCCGGATCAGGCTCAACGGAATTGACGGCTCGCCGGTCAGCGGCGCGCTCGTCGCGCTCGTCGATTCTCGTGACAGCGTCGTTGCCGAAGGACTGAGCACGGATGCCGGCGCACGCGTGCTTCGCGCTCCTTCGGGCGTCTATCGCGTTCGCGTCAGACGCATCGGATATCTTCCCTTCATCTCGAATCCGGTGTCGCTGCCAAGCGCAGGCGAGCTTTCGCTCAACGTCGAAAGTCCCCGCGTAGTCCTCGAGCGCATCGTCGTCAACTTGAAATCCCCGTGCGGGCGGAATGATCGGAGCGCGGCGGCGCTTTCGAGCGTTTGGGACGAGATAAACAAGGCGCTTCGATCGAGCCAGCTCACCACGGAAGATCTCTCGGGTATCGGTCGGGCTCTCACGTTCCGAACGGAGCTCAATAACGATGGCACCATAATCAGCGCGGACAGCAACGTCTTTTCGATCACCACCCGGCGCCCCTTCGGCGCGATCGATCCAGTGAGTCTCGCAATGGACGGTTACGTCCTCGGCGACCCGGAGACGGGCTGGCATTATTTCGCCCCCGACGAAACGGTGTTGCTGTCGGAGCAGTTTGCCGAGACTCACTGCTTTCGGGTGATACGCCAACCGGATCGCGGTGGGCAGATCGGTGTTTCGTTCGAGCCGGTACCACGCCGTGACGTGGCGGATATCACCGGTGTGCTGTGGGTCGATCAGGAGACGTCCGAACTGCGCGAGATCGTATTCCGTTTTGTGAACGCCGGCGTGATAAGCCAGTTCGAGGCCGGTGGATTCACCCGCTTCCGCCGCGTGCCATCGGGAACCTGGATCGTCGCCGAGTGGAAGCTGAGCGTGCCCAAACTCTCAGTAAGTCTGGTGGGCGGACGCCAGGACGGGTATACGTCGTCAGCGCGTCCGAAGTACGTCGCCATTGGCCGTCTGGAGAATGGCGGAGGGATCCTCGGGCCGGGTCAGCTACCGACACGAACGGCTACGGATAGCTTGAACAAGAAGCATTGAACAATCGCTTCGCCATCTTCCAGGGGGACTCGTCATGCGACGTTACGAGCAGGTTTCGGGAACCATCTTTGCAATCGTCTCGCTCGTCCAGCTCACGCGGATCGCAATGGGCTGGCCGGTGCAGATCGACCTTTTCACAGTTCCAATCTGGTTTTCCGTCATCGCGTTTATCGTGACCGGCGCCCTGTCGATCTGGGCATTCCGTTCCGCGGGACGGCGCCCAGCTGCAGCCTAGATTCGGACGATC
>JBGQIT010000324.1:0-3775 GCA_041498575.1 Gemmatimonadaceae bacterium | reverse complement strand
CGGCGACGAGGCAGGAAGCCCCGGTAGCATTCTGACTTTCTTTCCCTGGCCGGATGCGCGTCGAGGCAGGCAGGGCGGCGGTCAGGTTGCCGTTACGTCGTTTTCGATCCTTCCCAGCTCCGTCGGTTTCTGGATCGAGCGATTGATCAAGAAAAGAGTGGAGTTCGACCAGCCTGTGGCGCGTTACGAGGATGAGCGCGTGATCGCGTTCAAGGATCACGAGGGATTCATGGGCGAGCTGGTCGCCCACCCAGCGGCCACTTCCCACACCGGGTGGTCCGGCGCAGGAGTTCCCGCCGAGCACGCGATCCGGGGCATCTACTCCGTCACGCTCTGGCTCGACGCCAACGAGCTCACGGGGCAGCTCCTCACCAACACGCTCGGCTTCAGACTCGTACGTGAACAGGGGAGCATCTTTCGCTACGCGAGCGGAGACGGCGGACCCGGTACAATCGTGGACCTGCGCTGCGTCCCGGGTATCTGGCCCGGCGTAATGGGAGCAGGAACGGTACACCATGTCGCGTTCCGCGGCGCCAGTGAAGCCGAGCAGATGAAGGTTCGCACCGAGCTGACTTCGCTCGGCTACAACGTCACGCCACAGCTGGATCGTGACTACTTCAAGTCGATTTACTTTCGCGAGCCGGGAGGGGTTCTCTTCGAGATCGCGACCGATGGTCCCGGATTCGCAGTCGACGAGCCAATCGATTTGCTGGGTCAGTCGCTCAAGCTACCCGACTGGCTCGAGCCCCGAAGATTCGAGATCGAAGCACTCCTGCCAAATATCCACACGCCACTAGAATTGCACGGCCCTAATGCATGACTGAAGATCTCGGATTCATTCACCGGTTCCTGCCCGCGGAGGATTCTGCAAACGGAGAGACGTTGGTCGTACTGCATGGCACTGGCGGAGACGAGAACGATCTCATCGGCATCGGACAGGCGATCGCTCCAGGTGCTGCCATTCTGAGCCCGCGCGGCAACGTTCTGGAGAACGGGGCACCGCGTTTCTTCAGGCGGCTCGCCGAAGGTGTGTTTGATCCGAAGGAGGTGCGTTCGCGCGCCGAGGAACTGGCGCGATTCATTCGCGCCGCGGTCATCACCTACCGGCTCGACCCCACGCGCGTCTTCGCCCTCGGCTACTCGAACGGCGCCAACGTCGCATCGACAGTGATGTTCGTCGAGCCTGGGATCCTGCAGGGCGCGATTCTCTTTCGGCCCATGCTCGTGTACGAACCGACTGAGAAGAGGGATCTTTCCGGCTCCGCGGTGTTCATTTCAGCCGGGCGCATGGATCCCATAGTTCCGACAGCCAGCGTCGAACGATTGGTTGAGCTTTTCGAATCGGCGCACGCGGAAGTCACTCTCAAATGGCAGCTGGTTGGCCATAATCTCGTCCCGAGCGAAGTAAGCGAAGCCGCCAATTGGCTCGCCCTGCAACGCACCCGCGTATGAGCTAGTTTCCAGATGAGAACTAGTTTCGGAGTGATTACGGGTTACGCGCGTATTTCCGCCCTACCTCACACCTCGTACCTAGTACCTCACACCTCCAACCTTGCTCTTCTCGCAGTGGGTTTTCTCCACCTAGTACCTCGCACCTCCAACCTTACTCTTCTCGCAGTTGGTTTTCTCCTTATCACCTGCCGCAAATAACGTAAGTCTCGCTCCCCGCCCCTAATGTCCCAGCCAACCGATACTGTGACCGCTCCCCGAGCGACCGATTCTTCCCCACCTTCGGGCTCCGGCCAATCGCTGCAGGATCTCTGCATCAACGCGATCAGGGTTCTCGCGATGGATGCCGTTCAGAAAGCGGACTCAGGTCACCCCGGCACTCCGATGGCCCTGGCCCCGCTCGCGTATGTGCTCTGGACGCAGCACCTCCGCTACAACTCTGCCAATCCCGCTTGGCTGAATCGTGATCGCTTCGTGTTGTCGGCGGGACACGCATCAATGCTGTTGTACAGCGTGCTTTATCTCACCGGCTACGAGCTCACACTCGATGACCTGAAGCAGTTCCGGCAGTGGGAGAGCAAGACGCCCGGCCACCCCGAGTACGGCTTCACGCCCGGCGTCGAAACGACAACTGGCCCGTTGGGTCAGGGGATCGGCAACTCGGTCGGCATGGCGGTGGCTGAGGCACACATGGGCGCGGTGTTCAACCGCGAGCAGAAGATCATAGATCATCACGTCTACTTCATCGCCAGCGACGGCGACATGATGGAAGGCGTTTCGCACGAGTCCGCCTCATTTGCGGGACACGCCCAGCTCGGCAAGCTGATCGGCTTCTACGACGACAATCACATCACGATCGAGGGCGATACAGCGCTCACGTTCAGCGACGACACCGGTGCCCGATTCGAAGCCTATGGCTGGCACGTGCAGCACGTCGCGGACGTCAACGATCTCGCTGCTCTGAATCGCGCGATCGATGCTGCAAAGGCTGAGACGTCGAAGCCGTCATTGATCGTCGTTCGCTCGCACATCGGCTACGGCAGTCCCAATAAGCACGACACCGCCGAGGCACACGGCTCCGCATTGGGAGTGGACGAGATCGTTCTGACCAAGAAGGCGCTTGGCTATCCGTCGCTGGAGCCGTTCTACGTCGCACCCGAAGCCCTCCGCTACTGGCGTGAAGCCGCGAAACAAAGAGCGAAGACGGAGGACAAATGGACAAAGGTCTACGACGCTTACAAAGCTGCGAACCCTGCGCTCGAGAAGGAGCTGCAACGCCGGCTGCGCGGTGATTTGCCGGACGGCTGGGAAGAGTTGATCCCCGTCTTCACGGCGAAGGACGGCAACGTCGCGAGTCGTGCTGCATCTGGCATCGTGATCAACGCCATCGGCAAGAAGGTACCCGAGCTGATGGGAGGGTCCGCCGATCTGGCCAGCTCCACCAATACCATCATCAAGGGTGAGCCAAGTTTTTCGGCGGAGAACTACGCCGGTCGCAATTTCCATTTCGGAATTCGCGAACACGGGATGGGATCGATCATGAACGGGATGTCGCTCTTCGGCGGCATCATTCCGTACGGCGCGACGTTCCTGATCTTCTCGGATTACATGAGACCGCCGGTGAGACTGGCGTGCATCATGGATCGCCACGTCATCTACGTCTACACGCACGACTCGATCGGCCTCGGCGAGGATGGTCCGACGCATCAACCCGTTGAGCAGCTAAGCGCATTGCGCGCGATCCCCGGGATGACCCTCATCCGGCCAGCCGATGCTTCCGAAACCGCGGAAGCCTGGCGAGCCGCGCTCAAACACAAGAAAGGTCCGGTTGCGTTGGTGCTGACGCGACAGAAGCTCCCGTTCATCGACCGGTCGAAGTACGCATCGGCCGGCGGATTGGCGCGCGGTGCGTATGTCCTCGCGGACTCACCCGGTGGCGCCCCCCAGGTCGTAATGATGTCCACCGGGTCCGAAGTCTCGCTCATTCTCGACGCACAGAAGAGGCTGGAAGCCGACGGAATTCGTTCCCGCGCCGTGAGCATGCCAAGTCAGGAGCTTTTCGCGAGACAGGATCAGGCTTATCGCGACACCGTGTTGCCGAAGGGTGTGAAGCGCGTCGCGATCGAGGCGGCGCATCCGATGTCCTGGTACCGTTGGGTGGGAGACGATGACGCCATCATCGGCATCGAGCGGTTTGGCGCGTCTGCCCCTGCCCCTGTCATTTATGCGCACCGCGGCATCACGGCGGATCGAGTGGTCGAGCGCGCGAAACAACTCGTGGGGAAGAAGTAGTCGCAGATGCCGGCAAAGCCAGATCCTGATAAGG
>JBGQIT010000323.1:0-3792 GCA_041498575.1 Gemmatimonadaceae bacterium | reverse complement strand
GGGCGAAGTCGCGCGCGAGCTTCTGAACCTCGGTTTGTTCTTCGGTAAGCGGGTGGAGAGCCCAGGACACGTGCGGTCTTATTTACTATAGGTATAAAAGCCGCGGCCGCTCTTCCTGCCGAGCCAGCCCGCGGCGACGTATTTCTTGAGCAGCGGGCAGGGACGATACTTCGGATCCCCGAGTCCGTCGCGCAGAACTTCGAGAATCGCGACGCAGGTGTCGAGTCCGATCAGGTCGGCGAGGGCGAGCGGCCCCATCGGATGGTTCATCCCAAGCGTCATCACCTGATCGATGGCTGCCGCCTCGCCGACGCCTTCCATCAGGCAGAACACCGCCTCGTTAATCATCGGCATCAGCACGCGATTGGAAACGAAGCCCGGATAATCGTTCACTTCGACCGGCGTCTTCCCCAGGCGTTGCGCAATGTCGGTGACGTATTTCGTCGTATGATCCGATGTCGCGAGTCCGCGAATGATCTCGACGAGTTTCATCACCGGCACCGGATTCATGAAATGCATTCCGATGACCTTGTCGGGACGCGATGTTCGTCGCCCGATCTCCGTGATCGAGATGGAGCTCGTATTGGTGGCGAGCACGGTTGCGGGTTTCGCAATGCGATCGAGATCCGTGAAGATGCGATACTTGAGACCGCTGTCCTCGCTCGCCGCTTCGATGATCAGTGACGCATTAGCCGCGGCCTCGATGTCCATGCTGAGATCGATCCGCGAGAGGATCTTCACCTGTTCTTCGGCGGGGATCGTCCCTTTTTTGACTTGTCGCTCGATATTCTTCGCGACAGTCGATCTGCCTTTGTCGAGCGCTTCCTGCGACACGTCGATCATCACGACGTCGAATCCGGATTGCGCGAAGACGTGCGCGATGCCGTTTCCCATCTGCCCTGCTCCAACAACCGCAATGCGGTCGGTCATGCTTTCCACTCCATCCGGCGCAGGTAGCGCCCGTACAGGTAAAAGATCGCGATGAACATTACGGCCACGGCGGCCAATCCACCTTCAGGCCCCCAGGCTCCGCCCGTGAGCCAGTCCGGACCAGTCTCCACAACTCGATAGCCGGGATCCGCCGATGGTACTCCACTCACGGCGATGTGCAGGGCACCCGACATGACCCAGTTCCACGCGAAATGCGCAGCTCCCGCCGCATAAAGACTCCGAGTGGCGAGAAGAATGGCGCCCAGAAAGAATCCGGCGACGGTCACCGCGAGAATCGATTCGGCGTCGGCTCCGGGATTCCACGCGTGCAGAAGTCCGAATACCGCGCTCGTGACGATGAGCGCGAGTCTCCAGCCCGACGCACGTCGCAATACGGCAAAGACGTAGCCACGGATGAAGAGCTCCTCGAAGAACGCCGCTGGGAGCAGAACGATCGTCGAATGTCCTGCTTCGCCCCACCAGCTGCCCGGAAGCGTTCGATCGACGCGCATCATGTGCGTCGCCAGAAGCAGCAGACTCGCGACGCCAATGGTAATCGCTCCGAACGCGGCGCCTCTGAGGATCAATGGCGGCGCCGCGGCCCTTCGATCGAGTCCAACGGTGCTCCACGGCAGCTTCTCCACCCGCCGCAACATTATCCACGTGGCGATGACAACGCTGGCGAGCGAGATCCACTGAAAAGGCGCCCCTGTGGTGATGATCGCCGCTGGACCACCGATCCACGCCGCGGTCGTCTGCAGAACTCCGAGCGAGACGAAGCAAATGATGTAAAACGCGACGATCAGCCATAGCGGTCGCAATGACCGGCTGATCGCGGGGCGTGCGCTTGGCGCCCGCGTCAATCGGTGTTAATTCGCGCGCTCGACGCTGAGCGCAACGGCGTCGCCGCCCCCAAGGCAGAGCGTCGCGAGTCCTTTCTTCGCGCCTCGCTCCTTCATGGCGTAGAGAAGCGTCGTGAGGACTCGCGCGCCGCTTGCGCCGATCGGGTGTCCGAGCGCGATCGCGCCGCCGTTCACGTTTACACGCTTCCAATCCCAGCCGAGCTCCTCGCCGTCGGCGATTGCCTGCGACGCGAATGCTTCATTGGCCTCAATCAGATCGTAGTCGCTCAGTTGCGCTCCGGTCTTCTTCATCAGGTTCCGCACAGCCTTGATCGGGGCGAAGAACAGATCTTCCGGATTCGTCGCTCCAGTCGCGTAGCCGGTGATGCGTCCGAGTATCTCCAGGTTGTGCGTGTTCGCGTATTCCTCGGAGACGACGACGAGCGCGGCCGCGCCATCGTTCAGGCTCGAAGAGTTGCCGGCGGTCACGCTCAGCTCGTTGTTGTTGCCGTTCTTGCCCGGGAATGCGGGGCGAAGCTTCGCGAGGGTCTCGGCTGTCGTGTCCTTGCGCGGGCCTTCGTCGGTGTCGACCGTGGTGGGGCCCTTCTTCCCCGGGACCTGTACCGGGGCGATCTCGCTCCTGAATTTGCCCGCTTCGATCGCGCTCACGGCCTTGCGATGCGATGCTGCCGCGAACTCGTCCTGCTCTTCGCGCGTCACGCTCGCTTTCCGGGCCGTGTACTCGGCGTGGCTACCCATGTGGACATCACACGAGGCGCACCAGAGTCCGTCCTTGATCATGCCATCGACCATTTTCTGGTCGCTGAGCTTGACGCCGTTGCGCATGCCGTAGACGTAATACGGCGCGTTCGACATAGACTCCTGTCCGCCGGCGATGATGACTTGCGCGTCGCCCGCCTTGATCGCCTGCGACGCGAGCATCACTGCCTTGAGCCCGGATCCGCATACCTTGTTAACGGTGACCGCGGAGACGGTTGCGGGAATCCCGGCCTTGAGCGCGGCCTGGCGGGCGGGCGCCTGGCCGGTGCCGCCCTGGATCACGTGACCCATGATTACTTCCTGGACGTCCTCGACCGGCACTTTGGACCGCTTGAGTGCTTCGCGGATGGCGACGGCTCCTAGCTCCGGAGCGCTCAACGGAGAAAGCGCGCCGAGGAATTTGCCGATGGGCGTGCGCGCGGCGCCGACGATTACTGGAGTGCGGGATTTATCGGGCATGGTACTTCATTGATAAGGTTGCCTACCTTTTGAAGTTAACGGGTTGCGGTAGGCTTCCGCGACTCGTCATCGCAGGGCCTTTCCTCGCCTCGAATCTCACCAGTCGCCACTGACCCGAATGGCCGTAATCCAGCAATCGCCGCTATCAAAGATTCGGACGGTGGCGATGTGGTTGGCCGCTTTCATTCTTTGGCTGGTCATTGAGAGTGTGTATTCGGACGCCTCCCCGTACGGTCAGGGCCAGGCAGCCGGAAAGTTTGTGTTCTTCGGCTTGGTCTCCGCCGTGATTCTAGGATGGTCGACGAAGACGCGTCAATTCGCCCCGTTGGGCGCACTAGTGCTCGGCTCATTCTTTCTGATCATGGGAAACCGAGCGGACGAGCATGCACGAGTCGTCGCATCGAGCGACCTCGCTCGAGCCGGAGCGAAAGCAGCAATGGCCGCTATGACGAGGGGCGACTCGTTACCCCTGAAATCGGAGGCGGGGACATCTCCTGGAGACAGCAAAGACAAGGTCGCTTGGTTCCTGAGAAAATACTCGGAAGGGTATGCCTCTGCGCAGCACCGATTGGCGATCGAGCAAGGCGCCGATATCGACATAATGCCAAGAGAGTGGCCCCACGCGAAATACATCGCGGACGCGGGGGCGTATCCGGCCGTCGAGACATATTTCCTCGGCTTCCTGCGATATGTCGATAAAGCGAGAGACCACTATCCGATATTGATGGACAGCATCGCGACGGCCACCGCGCTGGAGGCGAAACTGGGGTCGGCAGATTCT
>JBGQIT010000322.1:0-3810 GCA_041498575.1 Gemmatimonadaceae bacterium | reverse complement strand
CTTCGGGCGGACGTCAGATGCCCAGCCACTGGGGACACAAAGCGTACAACATCGTGTCGGCTTCCTCACCGACGGGCACGCAGTTCCTTCAGGGCGTCGGGTCCGCGGAGGCTTCGCTCCGCGCGAAGCTGCTCGATATCCAGGAAGGATTCAAGAAAGACGAGGTGGTCCTCGTCACGACGGGCGAGGGTACGACCAGTGAAGGCGAATTCTGGGAGTCGCTGAACACCGCATCGAACCTGAAGCTCCCCGTTGTCTATCTGGTCGAGGATAACGGCTACGCCATTTCGGTTCCAGTCGAAGTGAACACCGCCGGCGGCAGCATTTCCAAGCTGGTTCGCTCCTTTCCCGATCTCCTGGTCGAAGAGGTTGACGGCTGCGATCTGCTCGCTAGCTACGACACCATGCAGCGCGCCGTCGACTACGCGAGGCAGCGAAAGGGGCCGGCGCTCGTGCACGCTCGAGTCATTCGTCCGTACTCCCATTCATTGTCGGATGACGAGACGAAGTACCGTCCGACTACCGAGCGCGACGCCGATGCAGCACGGGATCCGGTGAAACAGTTCCCGAAGTGGCTTATCAGCGAAGGACACGCGACGGAAGAAGACCTGAAGCAAATACGGGAAGAAGTAGATGCGATCGTGCTCGCGGCGACCGACGACGCCCTCGCTCAGCCGCAGCCGGGTCCGGAAACGGTCTACTTCGGCGTTTACTCGCCCGACGTCGATCCGACCAGCGAGCAGTTCGACACCGAGGATGATCCGCAGCACTCGGGTGAGCCGACGACCATGGTCGATCTGCTCAACTCCTGCATGCGGGACGAGATGCGACGCGACCAGAAGATTCTCGTCTTCGGCCAGGACGTCGCTGATGTCTCGCGAGAGCAACACCTCGACAAGGTCAAAGGCAAAGGCGGGGTGTTCACTGTTACGCGGGGACTCCAGAAGGAATTCGGCAGCGCGCGCGTTTACAACTCCCCGCTGGCGGAAGCGAACATTATCGGGCGCGCGATCGGCCTGGCCATGCGCGGATTCAAGCCGGTGGTCGAGATTCAGTTCTTCGATTACATCTGGCCCGCCTACATGCAGCTCCGGAACGAGCTAGCGACGATGCGCTGGCGGTCGAACAACAACTTCTCCGCTCCGGTCGTCGTGAGGACGACGTACGGCGGTTACATCCGCGGCGCGATCTATCACTCTCAGACGGGCGCCTCGATCTTCACGCATTGTCCGGGACTGCGCGTCGTGTGCCCGGCGACAGCGCTCGATGCCAACGGATTGCTGCGCACGGCGATCAGGTGCGACGACCCGGTGCTTTTCCTCGAGCACAAGCACCTTTACCGTCAGACGTATAACAAATCGGCGTATCCCGGGCCCAACTTCATGATCCCCTTCGGCAAGGCCAAGGTTGTGCGCGAAGGAACCGACGTCACCGTCGTCACGTACGGCGCGACGGTTCGGCGTGCGCTCATGGCGGCAAACGCGGTGGCCGACGGCGGAATCTCGGTCCAGGTGATCGATCTACGCACGCTGAGCCCGTGGGACAGAGAGACAGTCTTCGAGTCCGTGAGGAAAAACTCGCGCGTCATCGTCGCCTACGAGGACTCTCTCTCCTGGGGTTTCGGCGCCGAGATCTCGGCGGCGATCGCCGACGAATGCTTCGCGTGGCTGGACGCGCCGGTGAAGCGCCTCGCGTCGGCCGACACCTTTGTCGGATACGCTCCGAGCCTCGAAGATGCGATTCTTCCGCAGATCGAGGATTTCAGGCAGGCTTACGAAGAGATCATGAAGTTCTGAATGGCGTCGACGGATAAAAAAAGGCGGGCTCGTTGTGAGCCCGCCTTTTCATTTGGTATCCCCTCAAACTACCGGGGCGGTATCGCGCCGCCCTGAGCTCCGGGGGCTCCGGCCATGCCGGGAAGCGTTACCGGCGTAAACGTGGAAGGAATCTCGAACACCTTGGGATTCGCATCCACCCATTGAGCGGAAGTGACTTCTGCCTGTGTATTGGTGACTCGCGTCTGGCCCTGCGAGATCATCGTCGACGAGCTGGAAGCCCGGAGTGGCGTGGCGTTCGGGAGCTTCGCCTGCATCGCCTTCATCTTGTCCGCGAACTCCTTGCTGGAGCTGCCGAACATGGCGGCCATGTCGCCGCCGCTTAGGCTGGCGAAGGGATTGATCACTCCCCTGATGTCGTTCGCGTAGTAGTAATCGGACGTGCTCGAGATCTTCACGGTCTGCTCCTGCCCCATCGCGCTGATGGTTATGGTCATGCCGGTGCCAATGCGGTAGTGCGAGGTCTGGTGGCCGAGTATCGCCGGACCAGCGCCAAGATTGTCGACCGTGGCTTCCGTTCCCGAGAATGCCATCTTGACACCCGTCTGTTGCGCCTGCGCCAACATTTCGGCGGGCCGAACGCGAAGGTAGTGGGTGGCCTTGGAATCGAGGTACGTGACCGTCTTTCCGCTGTCGGAAAGGATCATGGTGACCTCACCGCCGGGCCCGCCGAGCGGACTGATCTGTGCGCCCGGTCCCTTCATCGTGAGGTCCATGCGCAGCTTGTCGGACGATCCGATGGCGTGACCCTGAATGACGCCGGTGTCTGGCATCCCCTGAGTGATCACGATCGTGCGAAAATCCATTGCCAGGTTCTTGCCGGCAGACGGCGAGACGACGACGGCTGCCTGGGGGGCTGCCTGAGCACTGAGGTAAGACAGCGGAGCGAGCACGAACGCGGCGCTCGCGAAGCGCAAAATGAATCTCATGCTGAAAATCCCGATTCTTGTGTGTGAGACGGAGGGAGAGTACCAAAAGAGACGTTCGGGTCTGACTAAGCGTAACCCGAAAACGCCGTTTAGTGCCCCGGGCGCGGCCATTTCATCGAAGCCACGATCGATGTCCCCAGGACCACCCCGACCACGCCAAGTGCCGCAACGATAGGGAGATGGATGAAGGGCTCGACGAGCATCTTCGCCCCGATGAAGATGAGGACGACCGATAGCCCGAGCTTCAGGTACACGAACTTGTCCACCACATTCGCCAGCAGGAAATAGAGGGCCCTCAGGCCGAGCACCGCGCAGATGTTCGAGGTATAGACGATGAAGGGGTCCCGCGTGACGGCGAAGATGGCGGGGATGGAGTCCGTGGCGAAGATGATGTCCGTCGTGTCGACGATGAGGAGCACTATGAAAAGCGGCGTCGCCGCATACCGGTTCCTGCCCTTGGCATCGGGCTCGCGGACGAAGAACTTGTCGCCCCGGTAGTCGGGCGTCACCCGAATGAGTTTGCGCGCCAGACGGAGAACCGGGTCGCGCTCCGGGTTGTACGCCACCTCGTCCTTCTGCAGCGCCATTCTCAGCCCCGTGAAGACCAGGAACGCGCCGAAGATGTAGAGTGTCCAGGCAAAACGCGTGACGAGCGCCGATCCAGCGACGATCATGACACCACGCAGGACGAGTGCGCCGATGATTCCCCAGAACAGCACGCGATGCTGGTATTTCTCCGGCACGCTGAAGTAGGAGAAGATCAGCACGAACACGAAGATGTTGTCTACGGAGAGCGCGTACTCGATGAGGTAACCGGTCAGGAACTCGAGTCCCGATTCCCGCCCCATGGTCAGATAGATGGCAAACGCGAAGCAAAGGGAGAGGGCGACCCAGACCCCGCTCCAGATCGCGGCTTCCTTGAGAGAGACCTTCTCCGATTTGCGGTGGAGCACGCCGAGATCCAGCGCGAGAATCGCGAGGACGACGACGTTGAATCCGACCCAGCCCCAGAGGCTGTTCACAGCCCTGCTGTCCGGGCTGCAGGG
>JBGQIT010000321.1:0-3816 GCA_041498575.1 Gemmatimonadaceae bacterium | reverse complement strand
TCGTCGCTGCAGGCAATCAGGGCGAGCGGCGGACGTTCCTGGGACAGTTCCATCATGGCTCCTCTTCGGTAGCCCGACTGGCTTGGCGCCTTCTCAGCGCTTTAGCCTCGTGGCTTTGCGTCGCCACCTTTCGGTGGGTTTGCCGGTTTTCGGAGGTGCTAACCTGTCCGGACCTTGGCCGCGTACAGGCTGAGCATGGGGTCTATTTTGGAGACGATTGAGCGAGCGCCGCGATACTCTGGGGAACCCTTTGGCGGATGGCTCTAATTGGTGGTGGAAAGTGCTAAGTCATTGCTAGGTATAAACTTACTGCATCACGGGCAGCGAGAGGACGAACGAGAAGCGCGTCCCTTCGGTGCTTGTGTCCACCTGCAGGGTGCTTCCCATGGCTTCGACCAGGGTGCGCACGATCGCGAGGCCGAGACCGGCGCTCGAGAAGCGAAGCTTCACGCCTTCGGGCGGGAACCCGTAGCACAGTCTCTCGAGCACCTCGTCCGGAATGCCGGGCCCGGTATCCTCGACCCAGAACTCGACCCGGTCGGTTGAAACTTCGGTGCAACCCATCGCGACCGACCCTGCGTCCGTGTAGCGGAGGGCATTCGACGCGAGATTAAGCAGCGACTGCTGGATTGCGGACGCGTGGCCGATTCGGGCGTCGTTCTCGGGGAACTCTATTCCGAGAGGAATGCCTTTCTCCTCGCACATCGGCTGCACGATCGCGCTCACCGAGTGCATCGTCTCGCTCACGGAGAAGGGCATTGGCTGGCCTTGCACCAGTCCGTCGCCGCGCGCCGCGCCGATGAGATTTGAAACGGTCGTGCTCAGGCCGAACGCCGCCCCATAAATGAGTCCGAGCTGCCGCTCCCTGATCGGGTTGGGTGACATTTTTTCGGCGCGGCGCAGGGCATCGACGAGAAGCAGGATCGAGCAGAGAGGTGACCGAATATCGTGAGCGATCGCCACCACCGCGTCGGCGCAATCGGCACCGGTGAGACGAGAGATGAACTTGCCGCGGTCCGTCCGCCTCCACGCGTCTTCTGCTTCATCGAGTTTGATCAGCGTGCTCACGACTTCGCCGGCGTTGAGGTCCGGCGTCACGGCCAGCTCGCTGAGGAAGTTCACCTTCAGCGTGGACACGTATTCTCGCGCAATCACCGGAGGGACCGGAGCCGCGATCTGCGTTTTGTTGCGCAGGCTGGTGATCAACCAATTGACGACTTCGTTCAACCGTTCGCGAACTTCGCGACGTGTCTGCTTCGTGCCGTGAGCGATGGTCGTCGCTGTGCGGTCTGCAGCCAGCTCGAGTGCCCGGACGAGAGAGCTCACAGTGGTGGAGTAGAGCGGGCCCAATTGAGGAACAGCGCTGTTGTTTGCTCGAGCGCCTCCGCCACTGCCTGGTGGCGACGAAAACGACGTGTAGTCCTGGTAACTATCCGCCGATGATGCCGACTTTGTTGCAGCTGGGTCCATCTGCGCCATGCGCTCCTCATCCCGATTGACCCACTCGCGGACGCCCAAGTTGGGGGGAAGTACGCACAACGTCAATAGCCGCTTACCACGTGTAGCAAAAGCGTGACGTTATAAGCTCTTTGTAGGCATTGGTAAAAGGGCGTTTTGTTCGGCCGGGGACGCCCGTCCCGGCTCAATGTGGCGGCGGCCGCTCAGGACAAAGGGAGATCATCGAAACTCAAGACTGTTTCGCCGAGTCCGCTCGTCGGAACATGGGCCAGAGCGCTTTTGGCGCGGTGAACCATCTCGGTTATATCGATGTTTGCGGCGGAGAGATCCGACACCGCGCAATAGCCAGCCCGCAAGCGGAACGAACCGGGGTGGGTCGTGCGCTTCGAGGCCGTGTCGATCTCGCGCTGAAGGCGCGCGACAAGTAGACGGGCGCCGGCGGCGTCTGTGTCCGGGGCAAGAATCGCGAGCTGGGAGTCGCCAGTCTTTGCAACCACGTCCGATTTTCTGGCCTGTTCACGCAACAGATGCACTACGTCGGCGAACGAGTCCGTGTCGTCACCGCCACGGCCCTGACCCGGTGCGAGATCGGACGGCTGCGAAGAGAACGCCACACACGCAACCGCCTCGTGGTTACGCAGCGCCCGCGCCTCGACCTGCTCCGCTACTTGATTCAAACCGAACTGTGTATAGAGGCCGCTCGCGGGATCCATTAGTGACTTTACCTGCGACGCCGCGAGTTCATGGCGCGCGCGAAGGAACGTTGCGAGTTTAAGAAAAAGCCCGTCGGCATCGAGAGGGAGGTGACAGTACTCCCATGCGCCAGCAGCGTAGGCCGCCATTCTGCCAGGCAATGTCCGATGTGAGGAGGATATGATCACGATAGGAACCGCGTGGTCGAAGAGCGGGTCGTCACGCAACGCCAGGCAGACATCCACTCCACTCAACTCGTTGAGCTGCTCGTCGAGCATCAGCACGTCGTAGCCGCCGCGACGAGCGAGCTTGAGCGCCTGCTTGCCCGAACCGGTGCGGGTGACCTCGTATCCCTTCTCCGCGAAAACGCTCTCCAGCGAACGGCCCATCCATTCGTCGTTGCATCCGATCAGAGCTACCGGGCGTCGCAGAGTCGTTTCGATCATGACGTCGCCAAGGTGAGAGGTTTTCCGGCGTGGTGCGGAGAATTGACGGCCGGACCGGAGGAATAGCGAGGGGTCGCGGCAGCCGTCCGACCCACGGTCGTGCGTGCGCGCTCCACATACCAGTCCAGAGCCTCTTCCAGTCCCTGAGCGACCGTATGCGTCGGCGAAAAAGAAAGCATCTGCCGCGCTTTCTCGATCGAGGCGCACGAGAATCGAATGTCGCCCGGACGGAAGGGGTCGTACTGAGGGAGCGCGAAAGAGAATACAGGGTCAGTAAGCGCCAACCGGCCGCGCATCATTTGAAAGAGATGATTGAGCGTTACCGATTCCGCACATGCGATGTTGTACGCCTGACCGGTTGCGTTGACATCTTCAACCGTCGCCGCCAGCAGGTTGGCTTGAACGACGTTGGCGACATAGCAGAAATCTCGCGTGGTTTCTCCGTCACCGAAGATCCGACAGCGCTCGCCTCTCAGCAGGCTCGCGATCCAGCGCGGGATTACCGCCGCATATGCTCCGGCAGGATCCTGATGTCGCCCGAATACATTGAAGTAACGCAGACCGACTGACTGGAGACCGTAGCTCATCTGGAAAGCAACGGCATACGTTTCGTTTGTGGTCTTGCTCGCCGCGTACGGGGACAATGGACGGCCCAACCTCTCCTCTATTTGAGGATACTCTGGAGTATCTCCGTACACGGCGCTCGATGAGGCGTAGACGAAACGTTTGACGCCCGCGTCCTTGGCCGCGACCAGCATGTTTACAAAACCGTCGACGTTGACAGCGTTCGTGCGGAGCGGATCATCCATCGACCAGGGAACAGAACCAAGTGCCGCGTGATGAAGGACGTAGTCCGCGCCCTCGCATGCGGTACGACATGTCTCCAGGTCTCGAATGTCCCCTTCCACCATTCGGAAGTGCGCAGCTCCATCGAGACGGGAAGCGAGGATCTCGTCCAGGTTGGAGCGATAGCCAGTCGAGAAGTTGTCGACTCCGACAACTGTTTGCCCGAGCGAGAGCAGCGCCTCGAGGAGATTGGAGCCGATGAACCCAGCGACTCCGGTAACAACCCACACCTTGGGAGCAGAGGCCAGCTGTTCGCGCAAACAGCGATACGGTGCGGAGATCACGAGCTCACAGTGGAAGAGTACCCGCCGAGCCGACTCAGGGCAGCTGTGCGCGGGAGCACATTTGCTCGATACTTTGTCGCCGCATGCAG
>JBGQIT010000320.1:0-3820 GCA_041498575.1 Gemmatimonadaceae bacterium | reverse complement strand
TCTGCGGGTAGAGGTGGCGCCTGATCACTACGTCGGTGTACTCCAGGCTCGACGCGAGCACGCGAACCCGCACTTCGCCACGGCCGGCCGTCGGCAGGGGAGCGTCAACAACCTCCAGCCCGTCGGGACCGCCGAAGCGGCTGACTTGAACAACCCGATTGCGCGGCTGCGGCACATCGGGCGCCAGGGTGGTTGTGCCTCCGACGTTCGGCTGCGGTCCGTCACCAGGTTCTGGCACATACGCGCCGATCGTCGCGCCTGCCGCGGACCCAGCCGCAGTCGTGGATGAACTGACCATGGGCGAAACTCCGATGAAGGTGGAGGGGTACTGGCTTCCCAACTTCCAACGGTAGGCCGTCTCTGAACAACTCGTCATCAGGCAATGCCTGATGCTTTGCAAAGCATCCCCGTACAACGAGAGACGCCGGGTCGAGTTGTTCAGCCAAGGCGATTCGATAGCGCTCACGTAGCAGAATCATTCAAAAACTCGTAGCGCCTTCTTTCAATACTTCCGCCGCGGATCGACCCAACTTGCACAGAACATGACCTTCGCGTACGGCGCGGTTGGCCGCTTGTTCCCGCTCGATATGGAAGATTTAGCCTGGCGCGATACTCCCGGCGCCAACCTGAGCGTCCAGGTGCAGCGGGTTTTGACGAGTCCGGGGGTTTACCGCTACCACTGCACGATTCAGCCGGACGTGAAGGGAGTCCTCAGCTGATGATCACGCTCGAGCCAGCGGACGATCGGCGAAGCGATACGGACGAGAAGTCATGTCCGCGACCGCTCGACCGCCGTATCCTTCGCCGAGTAGTTCCAACCAGTCCGTCACGCCATAGAGGAAACCCGATGCGATCGACCAAAATACTCCTCGTTCTCGCGTTGCTGCCTTTCCAGCTTTCCCACGCCCAGAACCCCGTTGTAAAGTGGGGGCCAGCTCCTGCCGTCTTCCCAGCCGGTGCCAGGATGGCCGTCATGCAAGGCGACCCTTCGAAGTCTGATCTCTTCACAGTGCGACTCGACCTTCCCAAAGGATATCGCGTCGCGCCCCACTTCCATCCGACCGACGAGTACCTCACCATCATCAGCGGTACGTTCCTGGTCGGCATGGGCGACACCATCGATGCGAAGCACTCCATGGCCCTGTCGCCGGGCGGATTTGCGACCGCTCCGGCGCGGCAGCATCACTACGGAATCGCCAGGACCCACACCATCGTTCAGATCCACGCGATGGGTCCCTTCCAGCTGACGTACGTAAACGCCGCGGACGATCCGACGCGAAAGGGTGTGGCGCAGCGTTGATGGGTGCGGCGGAGAGTGGCTCGGTCACGGTCGAGGCGCGCGCTTCGGTGCGCGCCCCGGCTGATCGTGTTTACGAGCTGATCGCGGACTATCGAGCGGGTCACCCGCGCATCGTTCCGCCAAAATACTTTCAGAACCTCATTGTCGAACGAGGCGGCCGCGGCGCCGGGACGGTCATCACCTACGAGATCAAGCTGCTCGGCCGCGTCCGGCACGATCGCGCCCGCGTTACCGAGCCGGAGCCGGGGCGCGTCCTCGTCGAAACGGTAGATGAACAAAGTATCGTTACGACTTTCCGCGTCGAGCCCGCCGGTGCATCCGCTTCGAACGTCACTATCTCTACCGTCATGCCGACGCGGCGCGGATTGGCCGGCGCGCTGGAACGCGTGTTGGTGCGCGCGCTACTCGCTCCAGTCTACCGCGACGAGCTCGCGCTACTCAGCCGCGTAGCCACTTCCGACTCCTCGTCTGCCGAACGACATGAGTATGCCCGCGGCAAGTATGAGGTTGACTAGCGCTATACCCGCCAGCGTTCGTGAAGCGGCTCGTCGCTGAAACCACCGGCATTCGCGCTCCGGAACGCGCTACAACTACGGCGCGAACGAGTCATCGCGGCTTCCGAGTCCTGAAGGAAGTCTCAATCCCTCCTTGGCCTGCTGTCAGCCATCACCGTTCGCGCCAGCAAATGAAAGGCGGTATCGATTTCGGCGGCCGAGATCGACTCGTGATCGAACCACCAGTCGAGTGATTCGATGAGCGCCGCCGCCAGCATGCGCGCGGCGAGCCTGGGCTGGACCGTCGTGGACAGTTTCAAATCTCTGATTCGACACTCGATGATGTCGGCCGCGTAACCGATGAACTGCGACCTCATGTCGTCGGCGAGTCCTGCCTTCCGAAATGCGACCATCACCGGCTTCGCTCCCGCGAGGTGCTCTAGGAATTCGCTCACGGGGAACAGCCGGGGCTTCGCACTGGTGTCTTGCCGCAGCTGCTCCTTGTGGCCGCCGAATATCCCCTCGTACGTCGAGTGCAGCACGTCTTCCTTGCTGCGGAAGTGCGAGTAAAAAGTCGTGCGACCGACGCCGGCGCGGTGGAGAATCTGGCGCACGGTGATGTCCTCGAAGCGGCCGCTTTCCTGAATCAGCTGGATGAGCGCGTGTGCGACCGCAGTCGTCGTTCGTCGCGTACGCGTGTCCACGCCTGCGGATTTGCGAACACTAGTGCGCTGTTTGTTCGGCATTGCTAGCGAAGGGGTGAGAATGAGCTAATAATTGTCGTCGCCATGACTAACGACAACACTCTCGCGATCGAGGCCTCGTCGCCGCCATCGCCACGCACGATCGGTTGGGTCTGGGTGCTTTACTTCCTGACAGGGATCCTCGGCACGCTCCTCACAAGGGGGATCGTAGTATCGGCTGATGCCGCGTCGACGGCGAACAACATCCTAACGCACGCGAGCTTGTACCGGGCGGGATTTGCCGTCGATCTCGTCGCGAACCTGATCTACATCGCTCTCACCGCACTGTTGTTTGGATTGTTCCGGCCGGTGAATCCGACCCTCGCGTTACTCGCCGCGTTCTTCAGTCTTGTCGGCTGCACAGTGCAGATCATGGGCGAGCTGCTGCGCCTTGCTCCGTCTGTCGTCCTCGCGAATCCTCAATTGGCCAGCGCGTTCGGCGCCCAGCAGCTGCAGGCGGCGGCGCTGCTCAGCGTCACACTGTACAGAAACGTCTTTTACATCGCCTTCGTGCTTTTTGCGTGCTTCGAGCTCGTTACCGGTGTTCTCATTCTCCGGTCGAAGTTTCTGCCCAGGTGGATTGGCTGGTGGTGGATCGCTGGTGGCATAGGAGGGCTGACCTTCTTGTGGTCACCACTGGCGACGTCGATATGGCCCCTGCTTCTCGCGGCCGGCGCGGGGGAGTTCGTCTTGCCGGTCTGGCTGCTGGTGAAAGGTGTGGATATTTCGAAGTGGCAAGCTCTCACTATTTCGGCGACTAGGTGAGCGACGGCTGGTCGATTGCCCTCATGGCGATGACGCGAGCTTCCCATTTCTGAACGTCGACTCCCTTGACGAGGAGCCACAGCGTCAGTACCAGCACAGTTATCGGTGCCGGCAGCAGCAGGAAATCCGACGAGTACGTTGGCGCCAACACCAGGGTGAAGTTCTTGAGGATGAACCCCACGCCGGCGATGCCGAGCAGCACGCCGAGGAAGCGTGGCAGGTATCCCGAGCGGTAGATGAGGTAGCCGCGAATCAGCGAGGCGGATCCGTAGAAGACCATCAATAGTCCGGCGCCGTAAGCATAGACACGGACGAACAAGTAGATGAGCGCATTGACCTGGTCTCGCGAAAAGGTCTGCAGAAAGACGGGGTTCTTCAGCAGCATTGGCCCGCTGAAGAAAAACATCTCGCAGACCGCGAAATGCGCGGTCGAGATCAACCCAAAGAACGCGGCGAGCAGGGCGAGGTTCCGGTGTACGGGCTTCAGCAGGACGTAGAGCACGAGTGCCAGCGCGGCG
>JBGQIT010000319.1:0-3822 GCA_041498575.1 Gemmatimonadaceae bacterium | reverse complement strand
GTTCACGATCATGGCGGAAACAATTCCGGCGCGACACCGAGGTTGGCTGCTGGTGCTGATCGGAGGGGACGTGGCCGGAGCGTACATCATCACGAGCTGGCTCGCCGCCTCCCTGATGCCTTCTCTCAGCTGGCGCATCCTCTGGCTGATCGGCTTTCCGACTGGCCTGTTGCTAATAGTCCTGAGCCGCTGGATTCCCGAGTCGCCCCGCTTCCTTCTCGCGCACGGACGAATGGACGAGGCGGAGAGCGTCATGAAGCGGTACGGCGCCGTCATCGTGCGCGAGCCGGAAAGCGAGATCGCCGCCGAATCCGCGGTGGGCAGCGGAATTCGGCAGCTGTTCCGCCCGCCATTTCTTCGTGTAACAATCGTAGTCGTGCTATTGGGTTTGGGAATTGGCCTGGTGTCGTTCGGGTTTCAGCTTTGGATCCCATCCAATCTCCAGAAGCTGGGATTCGGTGAAGCAGACGCGAACCGGCTGCTCCGGAATTCCGCGCTTATCGGATTTCCCCTCAATTTTCTGGTCGCGTGGCTCTACGGGTTCTGGAGCAGCAAGCGGACTCTGATCCTGGTGACCGCCCTAACCGCGCTGTCATTGTTCGGATTTGTCGTCGCCGGCAATTCCCTGGCGACAAACAGAGTCCTGCTATACGCGCTACTCATCATGCCGATCTGGGGCATCAGCTCGGTGGTCGCGGTGCTCTCGGCGTACAGCACGGAGATATTCCCGACGCGTCTGCGGTCACGTGGTACCGGGCTGGCGTCCGGGGTCAGCAAGGCTGGGGGTGTGCTGATCATTGCGCTGGTGGCTATTGCGGTCGCGCCACCGTCGATCGCCGACACCGCGCTCATCGGCGCGCTCCCAATGGCGCTCGCGGCCGGGGCCGTCGCCCTCTTCGGTCCGGAGACTCGCAAGCGCCAGTTAGAGGAGATCACCGCCGAGCAGCTCGGCACCCAACCCAAAACCGCGTTCGCGCGATGACGGGATTCGAGCGGGGGACGCCATCCCGCGCAGGGCCGGCAATCCCTGAACAAGCTGATCGCGACTCATCCCCAGCAGCGCGTGGTGCTCGATGAGCGCGTCGAAGTCCACCGGATAGAGATTCCGCCGCGCTGGGTCCGCGAGACCGGCAATGTTGCGTGTCGCGATCGCCCGCCCAATCCAATCCTCGAAGCCTCGGCGTTCAGCCGAGGTACCGATGTCGCCGCGCCCTCGGGTTATCTTTCTGAGTCGCCGGAGGCTGTCGCGCGCCAGCGGCTCCAACACCGGGTCACCGACGCCGAGGAATCCGTTCCATGCCGCCGATTCCTTCGGTACGAGTCGCTGACTGGCCTCGGCGAACGAAACGGTGGCGAAGTAGAGCATGGCCTGAGCCGCGAACAGATCAAAATGCGCCATCGCCTCATACGCGCCGGCGACGACGAGATCGATCTGATCCGCCTCCGCAGCGAGCGCCGCGTCGTAGCGGGTGAGCACCTCCGGATCGGGCACACGCTGATTGCGCGCAGCGGACTCGAATGCGAGCGCCAGTCGCTCCACCGCGCGGAGACCCCATGCAATCCCCGTCGAGAAAAGCGGATCGACGAAGGCGTACGCGTGCGGCATCATGGCCCACCGCTCTCCGGCAGCGTGCATTAGTCGATGCTGAATGAGAGGGCGGAACGCTATCGGCATCAGCGGCGTTGCCTCGGCGAACGCGCTCGCGAGGGTTGGATACCGTTTTAGCAGTGCGTGCCAGAGCGAAGCCGCTTGAGTGGTGTCTGGTGAATTCAGCGCCGCGGCGCCCCTTGGTGTGAGCAGAAACCCTGCGCTCGTTACTCCGTCGTCGAAGCGGAGCGAGTACATCCAGCCTTCATCGATGATATGGTGCACCGCGGCCCAATCATCGGGATAGGGACCATCCGGCATTCCCGGCACGACGTCCTTCATCAGCCGGACGCCATCGAAGTGGCTGAAGACGATCGCGGCGCGGGTCTCAGTGCGATCGAGACCCGAAGGAATCGAGAGCTGTCGCGCGAGAAAGCCGCCGGGTCCCGAGGCATCAATGAGGAAATTCGCGCGCAGCTCGAACTGAGTGCCGTCTCGGCTGCCGCTGACGCGCACGGAATCCGGCGCGACATGCGCGCTCGTTAGCTCCACGCCATCGCGATAGTCCACGCCCACGGCCACTGCCTCGCGCACGAAATGGTGATCAACATCGGCGCGCAGCCAATGCGTGTCCGAGAGCGAGTCATGCGGACTGGCCGCGACCAGAAGTCGCTCCGAACCGAGGCCACGATCGGCGAATGGCTGATCCGGATGATGCCGATAATAGGTGAAGCCGCGTTTCAGCCCGCGACGAATCTCCGGGAAATGCGCGAGCCATCGCCCGTGCGTGGCGAGGTTGTAACAGTCTGCCAATCCATACCGGATTCCGAGTCGCTCCAGCGACAAGTTGGCGAGCGGGGTGGACGACTCACCGATCGCGAAGCGCGGATGCGTGCCACGCTCGAGAAGCACGACGTCGTAGCCGAGCACCGCGAGCACACGGGCCAGGAGGGATCCGGCGAACCCGCTGCCGACGACGACAATCTCGCACGATTGCGTCACTCCGCACCGCATATGGCACAACCTGTCCGCGGCTCCGCGCAGCCGGTGACGTTCAGGCGTCGCAGACGCTCGACGCGCTCTGACCGGCAATGCTCACATGCGGGCAGCCGCGCCGCGTCCCAAAGATCGGCGGTTACGACCGTGCTTGTGAAATCCAGGGAAAGGTCGAGGCATTCTTCGAGCTGCGACAACGTTGGCGGCGTGAAATGGCCCAATCCCCGGAGTCGTTCCATTTCACCATTTCCGCCGCGCACGGGGATGATCGATACCACAGACGCGCCGCGATCGACCGCATATTCGACGGCACGCATCGTCCATGCGACCGATTCGTCGACAGGAACGTAGGGTGCGCCGAGGAGAACGAAGACGCGAAGATCGACGCCGTTCTCAGCGAGAAAGTGCGCCGCCCAGTCGAATCGCTCGAGATCGAGGCGTTTGTTGAGATGCGCGGCCGCGACAGGATGAATCGTCTCGAGTCCTACAGCGACTTCGAGACGTCCAGGGATTTGTCGCGCGAACGCGAGCGCGTTGGGGCCAATGGTGTTGGCGTGCGACTCGACGGTGACAGCCGCGAACGACGCGGCCAGTCTCGCGATTCCGGGAAGATCCTCTGACGGAACCGCTCGCTGATCGAAGAAATTGCTGGCGTTGTAGATCTTGAGGCGATCCGGCACCGGGCCGTCAACCGCTTGAAGAACGCTCTCCAACTGACTGGTCAGTGCACCGGGAGGCGTTGGACCGTCGATCGTCCATTGCCACAGGTCACAGAACGAGCACGTGAATGGGCACTCGGCGCCGGTGAGGAAGACCGTGAGCGCACGCTCGATCTTTCCGCCATGGCGGCGCTCCTCCTCGATCAAGGATCCGTGCGGAGTGTACGGATCTATGTGTGCCTTGGGTGGGCGAAGACTTCGGATCCGACGGTCTACGGCCGGCGCGCTCACACGACGGCGGCGTGCAGCGTCTCGAAATGGCGGCGGTAGCGTGTCTCATCCCGCGGGAACAGTCGAGCCACTTGCTTCGCCGAGATCGATCCGTGCTGGAACCGGCGCTTGGGAAAGATGGGCATGTCGAGCCCCAACACCGCGCGAATGCCGCGCGCGACGATCTCGCCCTTCAACGCATACAGTCGCTCGTGTGATCCCTCGGTCAGCTCGGCGAACGGAATCGCCTCGGCTACTGCGATGACGGAAGGGCGAGTGTAAGGACTGAAGCCGTCGAACCCGTACTCG
>JBGQIT010000318.1:0-3827 GCA_041498575.1 Gemmatimonadaceae bacterium | reverse complement strand
GCACTTCCTTGCCGCTCTACCAATGCGGCTGTGGCTGTGGCTCTCGACCGCCATTGTAACCAAGGAATGGGTCGCTTGCCATCGCAAGCACCACGCGTTTGCCGACCGCGAGGGCGATCCACACAGCCCGTTAATGGAAGGCCTGCGCAACATCATTCTGAAAGGGGCCTTCTACTATAGAAAGACCGTCCGCTCGCCCGGCGTTCTCGATAAATATGGAAAGGGTACTCCAAATGACTGGCTGGAGAGACACCTGCTCTCTCCGCTCAACTGGGTTGGCATCCTTGTTATGCTCGCGGTCGATGTTTACCTGTTCGGGTTCTTCGTGGGAGCAGTCGTCTGGGGCGTTCAGATGATCTGGATCCCGTTCTGGGCGGCGGGAATCATCAACGGCGTCGGCCACGCCGTCGGCTATAGGAACTTCAACGTCAAGGACGAGAGCCGTAACATTTCGCCCATTGCGATCTGGCTCGGTGGCGAGGAGCTGCACAACAATCACCACGCCGACCCGCACTCAGCGAAGTTCAAGGCGAAATGGTATGAGTTCGATATCGGGTGGGTCTATCTCCGGCTGCTGTCCATTTTCGGCCTGGCCGAAATCTCGTACGCTCGCAGGTAGAACCGCGGGTGCCTGAGACTGTAACCTGTGCGCGCTGTGGACAGACGCGCGCAGGATTCGTTAAGCCTCCTTTTCCCGGCCCCATCGGCGCCCGCGTCGTTGAAGAACTCTGCACGCAATGCTGGGCCGATTGGCTCAAGCAGCAGACGATGCTGATCAATCACTACGGGCTCAACGTGATGGATCCACAGGCGCGGTCGTTCCTTACCAAGAACATGACGGCGTTTCTCTTCAAGACAGGCGACTCGGCCGACATCGATACGAGCAAGAAAGGGACGATAAGCCACTAATGATGCGGAAATCGAAGGGATTTCCTGCGTTGGCGCTCGTTCTCCTCGTTGCGAGCTGCACGACGATCGGCACCAACACAGGCGGCTCCGCACAAACGGGCGCGGCTTCGTCGCGGTGGACGGACTCGGTTCTTGCCTCGATGACCTTGCGTGAGAAAGCCGCGCAAATCGTGTGGCCGAGCCTATTCGGTGACTACACGTCCGGCGATTCGCCGCAGTGGCGGCGATTGACACAATACATCCAGCAAGAAAAGGTCGGAGGGTTCACGATCTCGGTGGGCTCGCCCATCGAAGTGGCCGCGAAGCTGAATGCGCTGCAATCGATGAGCAAGATCCCCCTTTTGTTCGGCGCGGACCTCGAGGCGGGTGCCGGATTCCGCGCCCGGGGCGGATACTTTGTTCCCAACGCCATCGATCTGGGAGGAGCAATCGTGTTCCCGCCGGAGATGGCGATTGGCGCAACGCGAGACACCACGCTCGCTTATGAGCAGGGGCGTCTCACCGCACTGGAAGGGCGCGCGCTCGGAATTCATATCGCCTACGCGCCGGTGCTCGACGTCAACAACAACCCGGACAATCCAGTCATCAATACGCGCTCGTACGGAGAGGATCCACAACTCGCCGCGCGGATGGGTGTCGCATTCATTCACGGTCTGCAGGATCACGGCATGATCGCGACAGGGAAACATTTCCCAGGTCACGGCGACACCGGTGTCAACTCGCACCTGGCGCTCCCGGTCGTGACGGTGAGCAGAAGCCGGCTCGACACGGTGGAGCTCGTGCCATTCCGGGCCGCAGTAAATGGTGGTGTGGGCGCGATCATGTCGTTTCATGGGGCGATGCCCGCGCTCGATTCCTCGGGCGTGCCGGGAACGCTCTCGTCCAAGGTTTTGACCGGACTCCTTCGTGGGGAGATGGGATTCCGGGGAATCATCATCTCAGACGCGATGGACATGCGTGGGGTTCTGGATCAGTTCGGCGCGGGAGAGGCGGTGAAGCGCGCGATCGCGGCGGGAATCGACGTTCTGATCCAGCCGCTCGATGTGTCGCAGACCATCGATGCAGTCGTCGCAGGTGTGACGGAGGGCCGATACACTGAAGCTCGTCTCGATTCATCGGTGCGGAGAGTACTCGAGACAAAGCGCAAGCTGGGTCTCGCCCAAAGCAAGTTGGTCGACCTTAGCGCGTTACGGTTTCTTGTCGGGGATAGCTCCAACCTGCAGATCGCGCGGCGGGTGGCAGAGAAGTCGATCACGCTCGTCAAAGACTCGCTCAGGCAGATTCCGCTCGCCGCCCCGAGTGCGAAAGTGCTTTCCATCACCGTTGCGCGCCGCGCTGATCTTCCGGCCGGGAACGCGTTCAACGCGGAGCTACGAACAGGCCTGCCAAATCTGCGTACCGAATTTGTCGGGACGGAGGACGCCACACTCAACTATCCGCGATTGATCGCGGCGGCGGATTCCGCCGACGTAACGATCGTCAGCTCCTACGTGGGGCAAAGCTGGGATGCACTCACCGCCAGTGCGCCGCAGGCGTTTATGGATTTCGTTCAGACGCTGGTTCGGCGCGGGCGAAAACCGATCGTGGTTGCGTTCGGGAATCCGTATCTGCTGCAGCAGCTGCCGTGGGTAGGCACGTATCTCGTTGCGTGGGGTGGATTTCCAGTTTCCCAGACAGCGGCAGCGCGGGCACTACTCGGAACATCGGAGATCTCCGGTCACCTGCCAATCAGCATACCGCCATATGTCATCCGTGGCACGGGAGAGGAAAGAGCGGCCCGAGGCCCCTGAGCCCGAGCAGTTCTCGAGGTCAATCGTTGACGCGCCAATAAAGAAAATATTTCGGAAATCTTCTGTTGACGATTCGATCGAAGCATTGTTATATCACTAGTTGCCCGCCTCCAGACGTTCGCCGCTGAGCGCCGACGTCACGTCAAAAGAAATCAGCTGATGCGACCTTGACTTTAGTCACACAAAGTGACTAATTCGCATCAACGATGCGTGAACGACCTTCCAAGACCGCCCTTTATACTGTCGATGCAGTTCTGGTGACAGCGATTGGGAATGAGCTAGCGATTTTGCTGGTGCGGAACGCGAGCGAGCGGGAACGATGGTCGCTTCCCTGGCAAACTCCGCAAACCGGCGAAACGCTCGACGCCGCCGCAGCCAGCACCGCGGAGGAAGCGCTCGGAGAGTCGCCAACCTGGATGGAGCAGATCGGCGCGTTTGGTGACGGCAAACGGCACCCGAGTGAAGCTGAAGTCTCGGTAGCCTATCTCGGGCTCGTTCCCCACGAAACGGCGGCGCCCCGCGCGAGCTATAGCTGGTTTCAGATTGGGGATCTGCCCTCATTGCCTCCCAGGCAGCGCGCCATGGTCGAAGGCGCGACTAAAACCCTCCAAAGCAGCCTCGACCAGGCGCCCATCGCTTTTAGGCTCCTCCCCGCCACGTTTACCCTCAGCGAGCTGCAGCAAATGTATGAGTTGTTGATGGGTAAACGCTTGCACAAAGCGAGCTTCCGGCGTGCCCTCCAGGCTGCCTGGCTCGTCGAACCTATGGACGAATGGCGCAGTGAGGGAAGGGGTAGGCCCGCTCAACTTTTCCGGTATTTACCGAAGAAAAAGCGTAGGCCGCACCGCGGTGTGAGGTTCGATTTTCTCTATCCGTGACACTCGTAACAGCTCGGTAATAACCCGGTTTAGCCACCGGAACCTCTTGCGGACGCGGTGTATTAGTTGCAATGTGTACATAAGGCTAAACATCCTGAACTGGGGGCCCCGTAGCTATGCTGGCCTATCTCGACAGTTTGTGCGCGGCGTTGCTCGCACGAGACAGTACGGAGATACAGCGGCTTCTTGCACTTCCGGCGGCGCGAGATCTACCCCGCCGAGTGCGTGAGGAGGCTGTCGCGATTTCCCG
>JBGQIT010000317.1:0-3831 GCA_041498575.1 Gemmatimonadaceae bacterium | reverse complement strand
GTTTGCCCCTGACAGGCGATCAGCGCTGGTTCGCATCATACACGAGAGTCTCAAACCTGGCGTACCGGAACAAGACCCCGAGTGAGACATACGAGATCTATGGAGTGGGTCTGGCGAGGGGATTCAGCGACTACGACGAGATGAAAGCAGGGCTCGATCTCTCGGTGGTTCCAGCCACGCCGCTCCGGCTTTACGTTGCGCACCGCCGACAGGGCGAAGGGAGTTACAATATACCGTTTCCCTTGCCCGCCGATTACGCGACTACGCCCGGGATGTTCAGCGGCGTGGTGATGGGAGTCACGCGCCTGGCGCTCAGCGGCGCATCAAAGTGGCGGGACTTCGAGGTCGGCGGTGATGTGGGGGTCAATCACAATACCAACGACCAACACATCGTCGGAGCCACTTACACCGGGTTCGAGGGTCGAGTCAAGGTCGCGATCGAGCCGCGGTGGAGCGCGTCGTTCTAGTCATCGGCACATGGAACGACAGCCTGGGTTCGGAACGCTCAGACGTCTCGCCGCCACCACATCGTTCGACCACGAACGTGGAAGACATAAAAACCCGCGGCAATCAGCGCTCGTGAGGATGTGGTGGTCTCCTCATCGGAATGAGTTTCAACCGCCACATAGTCACACTTGGCCAATGTCCTGGGAGCTCCGCTCAGCGCCAGACCGGCTGCGCCCTCGATGTCGATCTTCATTAGCCCAATTCTCCGCGGAGCGATCGGCGCTAGCATAGCGTCCAGTGGCTGAACGCGGATCTTGCGCAATTTGTCCCCGATGGCGCCATCAAGCCGTGAGGTCCCTTCGAGCGGATTGCTGAACCGCAGTTCCACGACCCGATCACTTTCCGCAACGGCACCACTGAGCGGATGCCACCGCTCGAGAGCGCCATTGATCGCGATCCTGCCTGTCGTGAAATCGAGCGCCTCCTGGAACATGTCGATGCCAATCACCTCCACGTGATTCGCGAGCGATAACCACCAGCGGGAGGAAACGCCGACATTTATGCCGACGTCTACGACCCAGGACTCCGTTGACGTGCGCAGGTGATTCTCTACTTCCTCGGAGCGCAGCTCGCCCAACGAGAAATTATCGATCAGGTTGATCGCCTCGGCCCAAGAATGGATCTTGCCAAATCCCGCGAATGTTACAGGGAACGGTTGGTAACGAAAGAGAAAAACGCAGGTTGCCAGATAAATCCCGCGCCAACCAAACACGTGGTAGCTCTCGGCGGCGGCGTGGGGAAATTCCTCGAGAAGCGAACGTAGGTATTTCTTCATTGATTTTGAAGCGGAATGCAATCGACTTCGCTCTTTCGACGCAAGTCTGAATAACGCCGGCGTTGCCCGAGGACGACTCCTTACGATAATTTCGTAGCTCGGGGCCCTTAGCTCAGTCGGTTAGAGCAGCGGACTCATAATCCGACGGTCGCAGGTTCGAGTCCTGCAGGGCCCACTTCCCTACCGCTAAAGCGGTTTGTGCTATAAAGTTGTAGGTTCTGTCCGGCAGGCTCCTGCACTCTGGCGCGGGGGCCTTTCTAGTCGGTCGCGTAGCTCAGCTGGTTAGAGCGCTGCTTTCACACAGCAGAGGTCCGGGGTTCGAGTCCCTGCGCGATCATTCCATCCGCGGCAATCCACACCATAACTCACGAATGACTGTCTTGAAGCTCGGCACTCTCTTCACCGCGGCCCTGATCGTTGGTGCGTCGCCTGCCCTCGCGCAAAATCCAAGCGCCTCGCAGGCGCAGCAGATGCTTCAGAACAATCCCGCACTGCTACAGCAGCTTCGTCAACGCATCATGACGAGCGGACTGACCCCCGATCAGGTGAGAGCACGCCTGAAGGCGGAGGGCTACCCGGAGAACCTCCTTGACGCGTACCTGGGCGGAGGTACTGCGACGCCTGACAACGCCGCCACGCCGGAGGAGGTGTTCTCCGCGATTGCCAAACTCGGAATTGCCGACACCTCGGAAGTGGACCTTCTCCGCTGCGGTATGGGTGCGGACTCCCTCGCGGTCCCCGACACTCTTCCCAACGGCCTTATCGACACCACGCAAACCGGGAGGCTGCAGGCAGCTCAGAGGACGGCGCTCCAGGCGCGCTGCGTGGCACAGGAGGATTCGCTCACTCGCGGGCTCAAGAGCAATCGAGTGGACAGCGGTTACGTGATCTTCGGACTCGATTTCTTCCGCAACAGATCGACCACATTCAATCCGAATCTTACTGGCCCGGTCGACGCTAACTATCGCATCAATCCAGGCGATCAGCTCGCCCTGATTCTTACCGGCGACGTCGAGCAATCCTACCAGCTTCCGGTCAGTCGGGAAGGACTCATCGTCATTCCGCAGGTCGGCCAGATTTACGTAAACAACATGACGATGTCCGATCTCGAGAACGCTTTGTACGCCCGGCTTGGCCGCGTGTACTCGGGAGTGCGCCGTGGCGCTGGAGCTACGACGCATTTTTATGTCACGCCGGCACGACTTGGCAGCAATCAGATCTACGTCACTGGTGACGTATTGAGACCAGGCGCGTATCGCATCTCGAGCGCCGCTACCGCTCTCACCGCCCTCTACGCCGCGCTCGGACCGTCGGATAACGGCAGCCTCAGGCAGATTCTCATTCGCCGAGGGGCGACGGTAGATACCCTCGACGTCTACGAATACCTGTTGAACGGCAACACTACGCGCGACGTGAGGCTGAACAACGGCGATCTCGTGTTCGTTCCAATCCATGGCCCGCGTGTCCGCATCGTGGGTGAAGTGCCCCGACCGGCAACCTACGAGATGCGGCCGAACGAGACGCTCGCCGATGCCCTCCGGTTCGCTGGTGGCTTTAACGCGACGGCGGCGCGCCAGAGGGTTCAAATCGAGAGAGTCGTTCCTCCGTCCCAGCGCGCACCAGGCGGTCGCGATCGGACTTTGACCGACATCACCTCTGACGTCTTCGCTGCCGGCGTAGGGCCTTCGCTGCCCGTTTTTGATGGTGACGTGATTCGTGTATTTCCTGTCGCATCGCGGGTTCGCAATCGCATCCGCGTAAGCGGAGACGTGTGGGCCCCCGGAACCATTGGGATTACGCCCGGCATGCGACTATCCGATGCTCTGCGTCTCGCCGGTGGATTGAGACCTGATGTCTACCTCGGTGAGGTGCTGATCAGCCGCACTCAACCGGATTCGTCCCACGTCCAGCTTCGCGCGGCCTTGCGTGACGTAAGCGGCACCGTGATCAACGACGTCGCGCTGCAGGAAGACGACGACGTGAGAGTATTCTCTGTCTCCGAGTTTCGTCCGAAACGGTACGTGGCGATCAACGGTGCGGTGCGCAAGAGCGGCCAGTTTCCGTACCGTGAGGGGATGACCATTCGGGATCTCGTTCTGCTCTCCGGCGGTCTGGATCAGAGTGCGTATCTGAACGAAGCCGAAGTCGCGAGACTCCCGGAGGACCGCAGCGGTGGAGTCACCGCGCGCACGTTCAGAGTTCCACTCGATTCCAGCTACATCTTCGAGCGCGGGCCGGATGGGAAATACCTCGGGCCTCCTGGACTGCCCGCACCCTCGGGTCCGAACCCCGAAGTGACCGTGCAGCCGTACGACAACGTTTTGATCATGCGTCAGCCCAACTGGGAGCTGCAGCGCACGGCGGTGGTCGCCGGCGAGGTTCGCTACCCCGGAAGGTATTCGCTCAAGACGAAGACGGAAAAGATTACCGACCTCATCACGAGAGCGGGCGGCCTCACGACGGATGCGTACGCCAACGGTGTGATTTTTTACCGTACGAGAAACAAGGTGGGGCGAATCGGAATCGAGCTGCCCGATGTGTTGAGAAAT
>JBGQIT010000316.1:0-3837 GCA_041498575.1 Gemmatimonadaceae bacterium | reverse complement strand
CTGCGCGAAAAGTCGATTTGGTTTCCCGATCCCCGCGACCCCGCGGCCTACGATAAAGGAATCGCCGACCTTGGAGGAATCGATTTTTTCATCCTGGCTTCCGGCGCCAGCGACGGACACGTGGCGTTCAATCCACCGGGCACCGCTAGCTCGAGCCGAACGCGGATCATTCGGCTTTCAGCAGACACACGTCGCGACAATCTCCGGACCTTCCCGGCGTTCGGGACGCTCGCTGCTGTGCCCGAGCATGGGATTAGCGTTGGCATCGACACGATTGCGTCGGCGAAAGAGAGCATGATGATCGTCTGGGGATCGGGGAAGCGTCTAACGCTGACTCGAATGCAGAGCGCCGAACGCTACGAGCCGGGTTGGCCGGCCACCGTGATTCACGAGTGCGCTATTGGACAGATACTCGCCGACACGGACGCCGCCGCACCGCTGGACGCCCGTTGACCGTCGTTGAGGCGGCGGTCGAAATTCTCGATTCCGCTCTCGCGGCCGAGCGAGCCGGCGCCGACAGAATCGAGCTGTGCGACAATCTGAGAGTTGGCGGCACGACGCCAGGCGCGCGATTGATAGCCGATGTCGCCGAGCGAACGCGGCTTCCGGTCTTTGTAATGATTCGACCGCGCGCAGGCGATTTTGTCTATTCGGACGATGAATTCGATCAGATGATTCGCGACATCGAGCTGAGCGGAAGGATGGGCGTCTCCGGAATCGTGACGGGTGCGCTCACTCCTGATGGACGCGTCGACGTCGGGCACACACGTACTTTGGTCAAAGCAGCAGCGGGATTGCCGGTGACATTCCATCTAGCGATCGATTCCGCGATTGATCTGCCGGCCGCGCTGGACGAAGTGATCGAGGCGGGGGCGAGCCGCGTGCTCACCTCAGGTGGCGCGGCAACGGCGGCGGCGGGTATGGATGTTATCGCGGGTCTGGTAGGTCAGGCGGGTAGCAGAGTGATTGTCGTTGCCGCCGGGGGAATTCGGGAGCACAACGTGCGCGCTGTGATCGCACGGACGGGGGTTCGCGAAGTACACGCACGACTCATCGACGAGGGACAAATGCAGGGACTCGTCGACGTCGTGAGGAGGACTTGATGAGCGAAAACATCGTTGGCTCGAACGCCGTATTGGGGGACGCCGGTGCCCTTTAAGGCCACGGGAATCATCGGGCCAGCAATACTGATTGCTCTGGGCCTCGTGCTGTTGTTTGCAACCTGGACCAAGCTGCATACCCTCTATCCAGAGACGCAGTCCCGAATTCTCTTTACCGGGGTATTTGGGATTGTCACCCTGGTGGCTGGTTTTGCGGGCCTGGGCGCGACAATTATTCAGGGTTCGACGAAGCAAAAACATTGAGTTTTTCACTACGTTCTGAGGAATACGACGATGTGTCGGAACATCAAGACGCTGGCCAATTTCGAGCCGCCCGCGACCGACGACGAGATTCGCGCGTCATCGCTTCAATTCGTGCGAAAGCTGAGCGGCACGACAAAACCGTCACGCGTAAACGAAGCCGCTTTCAATCAAGCCGTCGATGAGGTCACCGCGGCCGCGCATCGGTTGGTCCACTCGCTACACACGAACGCGCCGCCGCGAAATCGTGAAGTCGAGATGCAGAAGGCGAAGGAAAGGTCGCTGAAGCGATTCGCCTGAGGCGATAAAGCCCAGCTCATTTCTTCGAAGGCGATAACCCGGGCATTGGCTCGTCCGCCGTCGGTCCATAGATCGATGGAACCGGAACATCGATGAGCCGCAGGTAGACAGTGAGCTGACCGCGGTGGTGAACAAGGTGATTGATCGTCTGGCGCACGATCACCGCGCGCGGTGCCGTGAAGAAAACCTGGTCGCCGCGCTTCAAGGACCAAGGCACCTGAAAGTCTGAGTCTCTCGCGGCGGCAATAGCCTTGCGCGCTTCCTTCACGTGCTTGTCGAATGTCTTGAGAAGGTCTTCGGTCTTCTCGTAGGAGTATCCCGGGTAGCCGCCAAGGTCCAACGAGGTTTGTGTCACGGCGTTGGTGATCCAACCCGGCATCCCCGACACCAGCTGCGTGAGATGGCCGAGAGAGAATGATTTCTGGTGGGGTTTCCACGTGCCCTTGTCGGTCGGGACCCGTTCGACTACTCGACGGGTCGTGGCCATCTCCTGATCGAACTCGGGCAACAGCGTGTCGGCGATGCTCATATGATCTCCGCGAATCGGTTCATCGTTGAATTCGGTAATACGATGGCAGCGCGGGAGCCGCAACTGCAACTGAGCTCACCCATTCATCCGATACCGGCGCCGCGGGAAACTAGCGAGTGTGAGGGCAAGTCCCACTCACACAGGGTTGCATGTCACCAAAATTAGAAAGCGGCTCCAGCACGCTGGTGGAGCTTTCCTCACAGCTCGCGGCGACAGTAGAGACGGCCGGTAATTCAGTAGTCGCGATTCACGCGCGGCGTCGCATTCCATCGAGCGGAATCGTCTGGCGCGACGGAGTCATCGTCAGCGCCAGCCACACCGTGCGGCGCGATGACGAGATTCCCGTCACGCTCCCCAATGGGGACTCCACCGTCGCGACAGTCGTCGGACGCGATCCGGCGACCGATCTTATCGCTCTCCGCATCGCGGGCGCGAAATCGTACGTCGCGCCGAGGGCGGATTCCAGCTCGCTCCGCGTTGGCTCGCTCGTTCTCGCCGTGGGACGACCCGGCCGTAACGTGTCGGCGAGCTTCGGCATCATCAGCGCCGTCGGTGAAGGATGGCGCAGCTGGCAGGGCGCCCGCATCGATCGTGTTTTCAGACTCGATCTGGCCGTGTACGACGGATTCTCTGGCGGACCGCTCGTCGATGCCTCTGGTGCCGTGCTCGGACTCAACAATTCCGCTCTCGCTCGCGGAACTCCGATGGCGCTGCCGGCGAAAGCGGTAGATCGCGTTCTCGACGAGCTTCTCGAAAGTGGTCACGTTCGGCGCCCGTTCATCGGGGTCGCCGTCCAGCCGGTTGCACTTTCTGCTTCCGTGGTGAAGAAACATCAGCTCGGACACGACAACGGTCTTCTGATTGTGTCGATCGCCGACGCGTCCCCAGCTGACAAAGCGGGAATACTTCTGGGCGACGTTCTGCTCGACGCAAATGGGCAATCGATCGCCCGCCCCGACGACCTGCTCGACGCGCTATCGAGCGTAGAGAGCGGCGGCGCCGTTACACTCAAGCTGCTGCGCGGCGGTACTATCAAGACCGTCTCCGTCACGCCAGCCGATCGCGGAGCCGGAGAATGATCGCCTCGATGCTGGGATCCGCGCGAAGCGCGTCGTCAAACCTCAATGGGCTGGCCGAGCTGCTGCGACAGGCGGTCGTCGAAGTCCGCAGTGGCGATAGCGGCAGCGGCACTGGAATCATCTGGGGAGGAGCCGGTCTCGTCGTGACCAATGCGCACTGCATCAGGCGCGGTGCGCCACTTCAGGTCGATGCCGGCGGAAAGTGGCGCGAAGCCCAGGCAATCGCATACCATCCTCAACATGACCTCGCGCTTCTCGCGTCGCCGTCGGTCAGCGGGCCGTTGCTCGAGCTTCGCGATCCAGACACGCTTCGAGCTGGAGAGCTCGTATTCGCGCACGGACACCCGCTGGGGATTCGCGATGCACTGGCGATGGGCGCCCTGCATACAGTCACACGCGACCGGACAAAATCTCCGCGCTGGATTGTCGCGGATGTCCGGCTCGCGCCGGGCAATTCCGGCGGTCCGCTCGTCGACGCCGAGGGACGACTCATCGGAATCAACAGCATGGTGGTCAACGGACTCGGAGTCGCCGTGCCCGCATCACTGGTCCAGCAATTCGTGGAGCG
>JBGQIT010000315.1:0-3839 GCA_041498575.1 Gemmatimonadaceae bacterium | reverse complement strand
TTCCAGCGTGCCGCTGCCAGTGGGAGAACGCTGAAGACCTGATCGGCGCCGCTGGCGATCGAGACCGAGATGGTCAGGACGTAGTCGACGAGAAGAGCTGATCCCGACACCACTCCCCACCGTGGCCCGAGCAGCTCCGTCGCGACGATGTACCCACCGCCCCCGAAAGGGAACCGCTTGATGATCTGGGAATAGGCGAGAGAGATGACAACGACCGTTATCGTCGTGGCGATTGCGAGCGCAATCGCGAGATACGTGTGCTGACCTAGAGCGCGAAATGCCTCGTCTGGCCCGTAGGCCGATGATGAAAGGCCGTCAGCTCCCAGTCCAACCCACGCCAGAAGAGCAATGAGCGAGATGGAGTGATAGGTGCTGGGTGACTCCACATCGCGTGGACTTCCATACAGGAGCCGCTTAAATCTGGGGCGCATCGTCGTGGGCTAAACATCACTTGGCGCCGATTGCGCGAAATGCCTTTGTGAATTCTTTACGAATTCTTTGTACGGGCTTAACACTCCTCAGGGGTTATGCCCATTCCAGGCGGACCGGCACACCTGTCCGACCTTGATTTCGAGGATGTAGGCATAAAGCGCCACCTCAGCGAGAGAAGTGCGATAATAATAGGATGGCCGCTCGCACTGCTCTCGTCATCGATGACGAACCTCAGATCCGTCGGGTTGTACGCCACGCTTTGGCGGATGATTTCGGCCGAATCCTCGAAGCGGAAAGCGGGAGCAAAGGGATCGATATGGCGGCTGCTGAGCGACCAGCGCTCATCGTACTCGACCTCGGATTGCCAGACCTGAGCGGCTTGCAGGTCTGCACCGAGATCCGAAAATGGTCGGACGCGCCAATCCTCGTTCTGTCGGCGCGCCACTCCGATCAGGAGAAGGTCGCCCTGCTCGATGCCGGTGCCGACGACTATGTCACCAAGCCCTTCAGCACCATTGAGCTGAAGGCGCGCGTGCGGGCGCTGCTCCGTAGGTCGGCCGCGCACGAATCGAACGGAGCTACAACTATACTATGCGGCGATCTGAAGATGGATCTCGATGCCCGCACCCTTCTTCGTGGCGGCGCGCTGGTTCATTTGACGCCGATCGAGTGGGAGCTCCTCCGATTCCTGATGACGCATGCCGGGAAGACGATGACCCATCGGCAGCTTTTCTCCGCGGTCTGGCCGGGCCGAGCGTACGGCGACGCTCAACAGTATCTGCGCGTTCACGTTGCGAACGTCCGGCGTAAGGTCGAACCCGATCCTCTGAGTCCCCGCTACATCTTCACCGAGCCGGGAGTCGGGTATCGGTTCGCCGCGTGTGAATAGACCGATGACAGTTCCGATTTCGCCGTGAGCAGAGCCAAAGGCGATTGGATTCGCTCGCGGAGCCTGGCATGGAGTCTGGCTTTCGCCAGCCTCGCGGCGGCCGCCGCGATCCTGTTCGCGTTCAGGGAGAATCTCGACAAGGCTCACGTCTCGCTGGTTTTTCTCCTTGTCGTCCTCGCGTCCAGCGCATCCGGTGGCCGTGTTCTCGGCTCGGCGATCGCGGTCGTGGCATTCCTCATATTCGACTGGTTCTTCCTTCCGCCCTACAACACACTGCTCCTTCGCAATCCGCTCGACTGGGTCGTCCTCGTCGCGTTTCTCATAACGAGCTTCGTTGCCGCCGAGCTTCTCTATCGCGCCCGCGCCGAGCGTGCGGCGGTGGAACGGGCAGAGGCGCTGCGCGAAGCCGACAAGCTCAAGGATGCGCTTCTCGCTTCCCTTTCCCACGATTTGAGAACGCCCCTGACCACGATCAAAGGTCTCGCGCACGAGCTCCAGCCGCTGGGCGACGAGCGGACTCTTATCATCGAAGAGCAGGCGGATCGGCTGAATCGTCTCGTGACCGATCTGCTGGATGTCGCGCGCCTCGACGGCGGTGCGTTGCCGCTCGACATCCAGGTGAACGCGGCCGATGATCTCCTCGGTGCGGTGGTCCAGCACGTGTCCGGCCGGCCCGATCGAAACCGGCTGAGGGTCGCTCTCGACGATCCCGCCTCGCTTTCGCTGGGCCGCTTCGATTTCGTGCACTCGCTGAGAATCCTGGCCAACCTCGTTGACAACGCGCTCAAGTATGCGCCGGTCGACACACCCGTTGATGTCACAGGCGGCCTCGACAACAGCGAGATTGTTTTCCGCGTGGCCGATCGTGGCGCTGGGATCCCCGCGGCCGAGCGTGAGCGATTGTTCACACCCTTCTACCGTCCCGTCGGGCGAGTTGCCGATGCAGGCTCTGCTGGACTTGGGCTCTCGATCGCGCGTCGCCTCGCGGAAGCTCAAAGCGGCACGCTCAGATACAGCGACCGACAAGATGGCGGTGCCGTGTTCGAGCTCAGGCTCCCCGCGGCCTTTGGAGACGCGTCGCCTCAGCAATAGCGGTTGTCATCCACTAGTAGTGGATCCCGCGATAGCGTCTTTGTGAAACCTTTGTAGCGTCACTCCCCTTCTTTGTGCGGCCTTAACGCCTGCGTTCGTACTATACGAACGTGGTACAGCGCTCGACAACACGAACGCACAGGTTAAGGGGAATATGATCGACATTCTGTACATCGCTCTCACGCTGTTCGCATTCGTGGCACTGCTCGCCTACGTGCACGGCTGCGCCGTGCTCGGGCGCGAGGACAACAGCGACTCGAGAGGGAAAGATGAACGCTGAGAACATCGTCGCCGCTGTCGCGACGATCCTGCTGCTCGTCTTCCTGTTCTATTCGTTGCTCCGACCGGAGAAGTTCTGATGGCGGCGAACGGCTGGATTCAGATCCTCTTTTACTGCGCGGTGCTTCTCGCGGTCACGAAGCCGATGGGCATTTACATGCTCAAGGTCTACGACGGCTCGTACCGTTGGCTCGGATTCCTCGAGCGTCCGATTTACCGCATTTGCGGCATCGACGAAAAGGAAGATCAGCACTGGACCGAATACGCCGCGGGCCTGCTCCTCTTCAGCGTCGCATCCATGCTGATCACCTACCTGGTGCTGCGGCTCCAGGGAGCGCTCCCGCTCAATCCCGAGCACCTCCCGGGCGTAGTGGACCGGCAAGCCTTCGAGACGTCGGCTTCGTTCACGACGAACACGAACTGGCAGTCGTACGTCGGCGAGAAGACGATGTCCTACCTCTCGCAGATGACCCAGCTCGCCATGCACAACTTTGCGTCGGCTGCAGTCGGAATAGCTGTCGCAATCGCAGTCATTCGCGGGATTGCCCGGCGTTCGGCCGGCACGATTGGGAACTTCTGGGTCGATACGGTAAGAGGAACGCTCTATATCCTGATTCCGTTCTCGTTCGTGCTGGCGTTGTTGTTTGTGCAGCAGGGAGTGATTCAGAACTTCAGCCACTACCTCACGGTTACGACGCTCGAAGGAGCGAAGCAGACGCTGGCGATGGGACCTGTTGCCAGTCAGGAAGCAATCAAGCAGCTCGGCACCAACGGCGGAGGATTCTTCAACGCCAATTCGGCGCACCCGTTCGAGAACCCCACGCCGTGGTCAAACTTCCTGCAGATGATCGCGATCTTCGTGATCCCCGCGGGCCTGACCTACACGCTCGGCCGAATGGTAAAGCACCAGCGGCATGGATGGGCGGTCTGGGCGGCGATGTTCATCCTCTTCTTCGCGGGCACCGCCACGGCTTACTGGGCAGAGGCGCGTGGCAATCCAATCCACGCCGCCATGGGACTCGACACCAGGGCTTCCGCGTTCCAGCCCGGCGGGAACATGGAAGGAAAGGAAGTCCGGTTCGGAATTGCGAATTCCGCGCTCTTCGCCGTCATCACGACGGACGCATCGTGCGGAGCGGTGAACGCG
>JBGQIT010000314.1:0-3839 GCA_041498575.1 Gemmatimonadaceae bacterium | reverse complement strand
CGCCGATTCAGACATTCGCTAGAGATGGTTCCAATAGGAAAAGATTGCGAAACCATGAACTGCGGCGAGTAATCAATTTCCCGCAGCGGCAGGCCGATTCCTAAGTTGGGAGTTAGTCCGCACTCCGCAGTTAGTCCGCAGTCCGCAGTTGGTCTCCCAATCCGCAGTTAGTCTGCGATCCGCAATAGCAGTTGGCCCGCAATCCTCAATTAGTCCGCAATTCGCAGTAGCAGTTAGTCCGCAGTCCTCAATTACTCCCGAATCAGCCGAGCTAGGCGCGCGACGCTAACGTCTCCATGTGGCGCTAGCGGCCGCCAGAATTTGTATAGGAACTTGTTCCAGCCGTGCAATCCAGGATCGGCGCGTCGGGCCACGGGAATCAACCGCCGAGCAGGAACCGCCAGCAGCCGACGGCGATTGCGGAAACGCCGGCCATCACGCGGCCGGTACTGCGCCCAGCCAATGGATCCGCTGAAGCCCGCGGGACCGAAATCGTCGGAGTCGAGAATCTCCTCGACGAAAACGCGCAGCGCCCCCTCGAACGTGCCAAGGACGTCGTGCATGGCGACAATGGCCCCGTCGGCGAGGTGGGGCTTGAACATGTCGACATCCGCCTTCGCTCCCTCGTAGGTGTGGTCACCGTCTATCCAGAGAAAGCGAATCGCGTCCTTCCACTCGCGCGCCAGATCGTAGGAGTACGCGCGCTTGATCTCGACGCTTTCGAGGACGCCGGCCGTCCTGAGATTGGCGACGAAATCTTCGTATGACGTCGTTTTACCGCGGAGATCGGGATCCGTCGTCGCGGGCGAGGTGTGGGGATCCACCGCGACGACCGGACCCAATCCCAGCTCGCGCGTCACGTAGGCAATTCCCACCGTCGATCTGCCCTTGAAGCTTCCGATTTCGAGATTCTTTCCCTGCGCCGGCGCCAGCGCGGCCGCGGCCATCACCAGCCGGGCCTCGCGTTCGGAGAGATAGCCCGTCGTCGCGGAGACGCGACGCCACCCCTGATCGATTACCGCCGCGATATGGTCGAGGCCGTGCTCTGGCGTCAGAACTCCAGCTGAAAATCGTCTTCGGTGTCCTCGCGAATGGAGCGGCCGGTCGTGCGTGACCGGCTCTCGAACGAATCAACCAGGGCGAGGAGCCTTTTGCGTTCCAGCGGGAGCACCAGATGCGCAAGCGTCGCCCGCTGCAGCTTCTGGGGGAGGAATGGCCGTTCACCGTGCGACGTCCCGTAGACTATGATCGCCCCGCCGGGCGTGAGGGGAAGTGTGGCGCCGGGCCCGCCGCTTTCGAGCGCTTCGCAGGAGACGACCGCTATCGACGGCGGATCTCCGCTCAGCGCACTCCCCACATCTCCCACCGTCGTCGCCAACAAAACCTGATGTCCGAATCCAACCAATGTCTGCGCCAGACCTTCGAGCAGCGCTACATCAGCGCCGATGAGAATCACTTTTGCCACTATTGAGTTTCCCTCAGCCAGCCAGACGTTGAACAGATTCCAGATCCACCGCGCTGATCTCAACTACCTTCGTCCGCGAGGAGTGGCCGGAAACGATGCACACATTGCGCCGTGGAGTTTGAAGCTCTTTGGAAAGAAGCTCGACCAAAGCGTCGTTCGCCATTCCCTCCACCGGCGGAGCTGTGACACGCACCTTCAGCGAAATGCCCTGCAACCCGACGATCTCGTTCTTCGACGCACGAGGCTGGAGGCGGACTGAAAATCGTACCGCGTCACCCCGATGATGCGCGTCAAAGCCGCTCACATCAAGCGGTACAGGAACGACTCGATGATGTTGAGCAGGATGTACGCGAGAATCGGAGTTATGTCGAGCCCGCCGAGGTTCGGAACGACGCGCCGGAGGGGCACGAGGATGGGTGTGCTCAACCGGTAGCTCCAGCTGACCCATTTCGAGTATGGAGAGATCGGCAGCCAGGAGCTGATTACCATCACCACGATCGCTGCCTTTAGGACCGTAAAAGTCCAGCTCACGAGCAGATGGAAGATCCCCGCTGCTCCCTCCTGAGAGGCCATGATCGTTCTGACTACCTCGAGCCGAATCATATCGATCGCCGTGAGCAGCAGGATGCCGCCGATCACGATGACGGCGAGCGCCCACAGGGGAGCCGCGGCCGGAGTTCCACCGGCACGAACGACTCTTCGCTCGATCGGAGCGATGATCGGATCCACCGTCGAACGACAGAACCGCGCGACGGCGTTGAAGGGACTGATCTTCCTCGTGCGAACCGCCCAATCGAGCAGGCAGATCGCGCCAAACGCGACTGCTATCGACAGCAGCGCGGTGCGCAGAATCAGGATTAACGCATCGGCGCCGGCGAGAAAGGTCTCCATTTACTGCAGCGTGGGTTTCATGTGCAGCTCCTTCACGAGGAGGGCGAATCTATCGGCTGCCTCGTCGATCTGTTTGGTCGTCGGCTTTCCCGCCCCATGTCCTGCCTTCGTCTCGATTCTCACGAGAATCGGATTGGCGCACGCCTGAGATGCCTGGAGCGTTGCCATGAACTTGAAGGTGTGGCCGGGAACGACTCGATCGTCGTGATCCGCGGTAAACGCGAGCGTCGGCGGATAACAGGTGCCCGGCTTGATGTTCTGGAGCGGGGAATAGGCGCGCAGGTATTTGAACTGGTCCGCATTGTCCGACGATCCGTAATCCGAAGTCCAGGCCCAGCCGATCGTGAATTTCTGGAAGCGCAGCATATCCATCACTCCGACTTCCGGCAGGGTCGCTCCGAACAGATCCGGACGCTGCGTCATCACTGCCCCGACCAATAATCCGCCGTTAGAGACGCCGCGGATCGCCAGCTTCGGAGTAGAGGTGTACTTCTCCCTGATCAGGTATTCCGCCGCCGCGATGAAATCGTCGAAGACGTTCTGCTTCCTGGCCAGCATACCTCCTTCGTGCCAGGCCTTTCCGTATTCGCCCCCTCCCCTGAGGTTGGGGACTGCGTAGATGCCGCCCATTTCCATCCAGGCGACGTTGGCAGCCGAGAAGGCGGGCGTGATCGAGATGTTGAAGCCGCCGTAAGCGTAGAGAAGCGTCGGGTTGGTTCCGTCGAGCTGGATGCCTTTCTTCGCTGTGATAAACATCGGCACCCGCGTTCCATCCTTGCTCGTGTAGAAAACCTGCCGGGTCTCGTAAGGTGTCGGATCGAACGCGACCTTCGGCGCCCTGAATACGTCATTTCTGCGAGCCTTCAGGTCGTAGCGGTAGACCGTCGTAGGATACAGAAACGAAGTAAAGCTGTAGAACATCTCGTCGTCGCCCTGACGCCCGTGGATGTCGCCGACCGTTCCGATGCCCGGCAGCGGCAGCTCGCCGCGCGGAGTGAATCCTCCGCCCATTTGCTGGCCCCGCTCACGCGTCACGATCGGAGCCGTGCTGGTGTCATCGTAGATGCTGCCCGGATTGCGCGGCTGCTGTTGCGGCTGTCCGCGCGGTCTCTGGTCGCGCCGGTCGTCGCGCGACCCGCTGAAAAAGCGCACGCTCGAGTGTGCATCCTGCAGATAATTGCCGACGATGTCGTCGCCCGCTATCGACGCGCTCACGAGAGCATCCTTGTTCTCGGGAACGATCGTGTTCCAGCGCTCCTCGCGCGGGTTGTCGATGCTGATGGCGACGATGCGTCCCTTCGGCGCGTTCCGGTCGGTGCGCACGTAGAACATCGTGCCCCTGTTGCCCACGAACGAGTATTCGGCGTCGAGCTTGTCGATCAGCCTCACAACCGGATTGTCGATCTCCGGCTTGCCAGGGTTGTCGAGATCGATGAAGTACAGCCGCGTGCGGACATCGGTCCCCTGAGAGACAGTTATGATG
>JBGQIT010000313.1:0-3923 GCA_041498575.1 Gemmatimonadaceae bacterium | reverse complement strand
GGAGCCCGATCGCGCACTGTCGGATGGCGCGCAGTCGCTCTACCCGGATCAGTTCACACAGCTCGTGGGAGAGCTTCGCGCGGTCGCGGCCGCGATTGGGCGCAACATCCCTCCCCTCAGAGCGGGAACGGCATAAGCTCTGCCGGGTACGCACTCACTATGAGAAAGCTCATGTCATTCGCCGCGGTCGCATTCGCGGCGGCTCCAGTCGCAACGAAGGCGCAAGACGCCGACGCTGTCATCGATCGCGCGGTTGCCGCCTATGCGCAACTCAATAGCATGCGCGCCGAGTTCACGCAGACGCTCACCAACCCGCTCACCGGCAGCACGCAAACCACGAGCGGAGTCATTCTGCGCAAGAAACCGAATCTTCTCAGTATCAACTTCGAAACCGGCGACCGCGTTGCCGCCGACGGTTCCACGCTTTGGGTCTACCTTCCGAGCAGTGTTCCGGGTCAGGTCGTGCGGATGCCTTATACGGGAACCAACGCGAGCTCGGTTGATCCGGCCGAGCAGTTTCTCAATTCGCCGCGCGGGCGCTTCACTGTCACCTCGTCAGGCACCGCGACAGTCGGAGGCCGGGAGACGCACGCCGTCACGCTCGTCCCCAAGCGCGCCAACGCAAATTTCACGAGCGCGAAAGTGTGGATCGACGACAACGACTCGAGCATCAGACAGTTCGATGTCGAGACCACGAACGGATTGAAGCGCCACGTTGTGATTACCAGCTTCAAGGCGAATCCGGAACTAAGCCGGTCGAGTTTCAAGTTCGCGGTGCCTAAGGGCGCAAAGATCGTCGATCAGGCGGCCGGCAGCTTTTAGAGGCCGTCTCACTTCCGCGATCGCAGCAGTCCGCTCACCGCGAGAAGTTTTTTGGCATCAACGCCTCGCCTCCGAGCGATCTCGACTGCCGCCGCCGAGAGCGCCCGGTAGACCTCCGACGCCGCACCGTTGCCCTGCAGCGCGCGCAGGTGCTTCCCCACCGTTTCCGCGTCGCCGCGCACGATTGGGCCCGTCAGCGCATCGTCGGGTAGCGCCTGCTTCATGTTAGCGAGCGCTCCGCTCATCAGACTCTCGACCGCCTGATATGCGCTCGCATCCGGAATGCCGATATCATGGAGCAAGTGGCCGGCGACCGATGCGAGGATAACCGGAAAATTCGACGAGATGACCGCCGCCGTATGGTAGGCGGGCTTCTTTCCGGGCGGAATCTCGAGCACGCGCGCTCCAACATGACCGGCGAGTCGGCGCGACGCGTTCTTTGCGGCGTTCTCACCATCGATTCCGATCCAGCCCTTACGCAGCAGCTCGGCCGAGACTTCGGGATCGCTGAACGGGACGAGTGGATGGAATGTCCCGCCCGGGAAGCCGGCTTGCGCCAGCCCAGTGAGTCCGACGGGCTCCGCGATCGCGGAAGTGTGCAGGATCACGCTGCCGCGCGCGATACGACCGTCCTTCGACGCGACGGCTACTTCCTCGATGGTCTCGTCGAGCTGGGGATCGCGCACGCACACGATCACCACATTCGCGCGTGCGGCGTCGGCCGGAATATTTCCAGTGGAGGTAGCGACGCCCGACGGCCGTTTGCCGTGCATCCCGACGACGTCGACCCCTGATGCGCGAAAGGCGCGGAAGAGTCCGCGCCCTACGTGACCTGGTCCGATGATGAAGACCCGCTCCGTCACTGTCCTCCTCCCTCTTCGTCCAGACTGTCGGGAGCAGGGGCCTCTGCCGTCGCCTTTCGCAGCAGATCGTGCTCGGATTTCGCGCCGTGCGCGAGCTCGAGCGCCTTCAGAAGTGCCTTGTCTACCGAGGCACGCCGCCTGAATTCCGCGTCGCTCCCGAACATGTAACGCGCGATGTCAAAGCCGATCACCCGCGATACGAGCGGCTCGGCGTCGTCGTAGACGCCGCGCGGAATGTCTATGCCCCGCATCTTCATCCTGTTCCATACCTCTTCGCGCATGGCTGGCGTCACGACAAAATCAGGCGAAGTAACTCCACGGGCGCCTTTCAGGAACAACGCGTAGTCCGTGACCGCGTCCCTGAAACGACCGGCGTTGACGCCGAGCGCGCGAGTGAAGATTCCCTCGGCTACGGGCGGTAAGCTGTCTCCAGCGATGACGTCGGGTGTAATCCCTCCGCCGCCGTAGACGGTGCGGCCGCCATCGGTGCGGAATTTTTCGCGCGGCGCGGGAAGTGGATCGTCCGACTCATCGTCGCTGGAGAGACGGCGCGTGATTGAACGGCCAACCGGCGTGAACCAACGGGCAGTCGTGATCTTGAGGCCACCCTCGGCTCCGAACGAGATCACGCTCTGCGCGCTTCCCTTTCCGTACGTCGGAGTCCCGATGATCACAGCGCGATCGTGGTCCTGCAGCGCCCCGGCGACGATCTCGGCCGCGCTCGCGCTGCGCCCATCGACGAGCACGAGAAGCGGAAGCTGCGGCCACCGTTGCTGGGCTGTGTCCGCATAATCACGGTTGGCGTCCGGCACCCGTCCACGCATGCTCACGATCTTCTGCCCCGGATTGAGGAAGAGATCCGATACCCTCACACCCTGAGTCAACAATCCGCCCGGATTGGTTCGCATGTCGAGTACCAGCGTCTTCATCCCACGAGCGAGAAGCCCCGTTATCGCGCCGTTCAGCTCTTTCGTGGTGGAATCGCTGAACGCCTTGAGATCGATGTAGCCGACGCCGTCACTCAGCATCGACGCCCTGTGGACGGCGCTCTGGTGAATCGTCGTACGCTGCACCCTGAGCTCGATCGGCGCGGGGATTCCCGGACGCTCGAGCTTGAGCGTCACGAAAGTGCCGGGCTTGCCGCGCAGCAGCTTCGATGCTTCCTCGTTCGTCCATCCCTTGGTTGGTTTTCCTGCTATCTCGATGATGCGGTCTCCCGGCTGGAGCCCCGCACGCTCGGCTGGTCCCCCAGGCATGGGCGCTACGACGATGAGCCAGCCATCGCGCAGATCCACCTCCAACCCCAAACCTGCGTAGTTCCCGGTAGTGGTTTCGTTGAGCCGCGCAAACCTGTCGGGTGGGAGGAACGTCGAGTACGGATCTCTCAACTCGTACAGCATCCCATCCACCGACTTGTGGTACAAAGCGGAGTCTGAAACCGTGTCCACGAAGTCGTTCTGCACCCGGCGGAACACGCTCTCGAAGAGCTGAGCGCCTTCGAAGGTGGTGAACGTTCCGGTTCGCGCCCCACGCTGCAGCAGCCAGGCCCCCGTCACGAGCGAGCCGAGCAGCGTGCCTACGACGATCATCGTGCGGGTGCGCGCGGAGGAGCTGGGAAGCTTCAGTTTCATACCGTCCTTAACTCTTGATGCTGCCGAAAGGTTGCGGGAACGTGGTGGCGAGAAGCGCGATTACTCGCCTTTGAACGGCAATCTCGTCACCGGTGCCATCTATCAACTTGATTGGTCCGCACTCAGGATGGGAGTGCTGCCATTTGGGTTCCGCGAAGTTGCGGAACGCGGTCGTGACGCGCCGGTGAAAGTCGTCGTCGGAGCGCTCCATTCTGTCACGAGCGCCACGCGCATCGGCGCGCCCCAGTCCCTCGGCGGCCGGTACGTCGAGCAACAGTGTGATATCCGGAGCGAGGCCGGCCGTCGCCAGACGATTCGCCGCTCGTACCTCGGTCTCCGGCAGTCCCCGGCCAAGAATCTGATATGCATAGGTGGAGAGGAAAAACCGATCGAGCAGAACCACCTTGCCTTCGAGCAGGGACGGAAGGATCTCTCGAGCGATGAGCTCGGCGCGCGACGCCATGAACAACAGCGCTTCGGTGGCGTCGGTGATTTTCTGCTCAGGGTGAAGCAGGATTTCCCTGATGGCGTCGCCGACCGGAGTACCACCTGGCTCGCGCATGGCGACGCAGGGAATATGAGCAGCGGTCAAACGATCCGTTAACAG
>JBGQIT010000312.1:0-3945 GCA_041498575.1 Gemmatimonadaceae bacterium | reverse complement strand
TATATCTCAGTTGTCGCGTTCAAGGATGAAGTTGGCGAGCTGACGCGCCGTGGGGAAATCGAAGGCCGAGTGCTCACGAGTCCGCGCGGCGCTGGAGGATTCGGCTACGATCCGTATTTCGAGGCCCCCGAATTGGGAGGCACATTTGCCGAATCGTCTATCAAGAACACGGCAGCGGGAAGTCATCGCAGCCGTGCGTTTCGCGCGTTGTTGAGCGCGTTGCGCGCCGAAGGCAGGATATAGTAACTTGCGCTCACTTCGGGGCGTAGCGTAGCCCGGTATCGCGCCTGCTTTGGGAGCAGGAGGTCCCCGGTTCAAATCCGGGCGCCCCGACTGAACTAATCTCTGCCCCGGCAACCATTCATGTTGCCGGGGTTTTTCGTTGACTAGCGAGTGGAGTCCTGCAAGCAGAAGGCGCACGGATTGTAGTCATCTCGCCGTGCTTCGACGAGCGAGTTATACGGCCTGTCCTGTCCCGTTCGGATGATCTCGTCAATCAGGCAGTTTCTGTTCTCATTATCCAGGTCGTGAACATGCCGCATGTATGGATTCATCTGGGCGACGTACTGTTGTCCGTTCATGTTTCCCTTGTACTTGCGCGGCATCGTGTCCCCCTAAAAAGAGTCTTTGTCAGACTGCTTGTTTCTTCATCGCAGATCAAAGCTATTCACATATGTATCACGGTCTTATGAAAGGAGCATGACTGTTCCGTCATGTGCTTTGAGGGACCGCTTTCTACTCCCTTGACGCCGGCGGATAAGGGGGGTGAGGGCGTTTGGGGGTTGGGTTTCTCGTGATACGCGCCGATCCGATGACCCCAGCAGACGGCGTATCGAACTACGGGCCTCTACCCGTCGGGCTTGACCAACTCGCCCCGGCCAACTCTGGCCAGACACCGACGATACTCCGGGATCTCGTTGTGCGCTAACGCAGTGATGCGAAATGTCTCGGTGTGTCTCGCGAGAGTGTACATCGCATCGAACTCGTAAAGCGGGCGCGCGGCGCGATCGCTGAGCGCCCAGCGCAACCGCGCCTGGACCAGGCGGGAAGAGAGGGCGTCCGTGGCCAGACCGGTCGCCTCCACCGAGCCGACATCGATCGCCCGATACATCTCGAGAATGCGGTCGATTGTCTTCCGCCACTCCGCCGCATTCGCGACGTGGACGCTCACGTCGTCGCCACCGTCGCTCGCGACATGCACCGTGTCTGCGAAATGCCTCGCTATGGCGGGCGCATCCTGGCGAATGAACGCGGTGCAATAGGATGTGAAAAATGCACGAACGTCTGCCGTGATCTTGCTCGACCGCACTCGCCCTCCCTGAGCAATTGTGCATCCTGGCCCCTGACGTTGAGCCGCAAGCGCCGTGCGCACCGCTGAAATCGACTATCCGCGGGATAAACTGTCCGCCAATTCCTGCAGAAACGGGTGTATAAGCACCCTTTTTTTCGCGCTAAAATGAGGTCTGAAAATGAGCTCCAGCAGATTGCTATTGGCCTCGCAAATTGCGGCAAATTGAGTTACTAAAGTAGGTTAGCCGAGTGGCATAATACCTTGGTGGGCAACGGGTTAGAGTTAAGGCCTTACCTGGCAAAATGGTTGCTTTACTAGCGGTTGCCAGACCGCGAAACGTCGCGTCTCTTACGTGTAGAGGGCAGCGTCTTTGCCGTCGCCAAACGATTCAGGAGATTTGAATGGGCAACAAAAAGGGCTTCACACTAATCGAGCTACTCATCGTCGTCGTGATCATCGGCATCCTTGCCTCGATCGCGATTCCGAAGTTTGCAAATACGAAGGACAAGGCCTATGTCGCGCAGATGAAGTCCGATCTGCGCAACCTCGCGACCTACGAAGAGCAGTACGCTGCCGATCAGGGTGGCGCGTATTTCGGTGGAACCGCGACGATGGCTGCGCCTCTCCAGGGGTTCACGCCATCCCAAAACACCACGATTGTAGTAGTGAACGTTGCTGGCCCACCGCCTGCATGGAGCGCGACAGCTACGCACTCGCTGTCCGCAAAGACGTGTGATATGACCAACGGCGTGATTACCTGCACGTAATCAACCTGGCCGATCGATACGAAAATGGGAGCGCCGAGAGGCGCTCCCATTTTCATTTCCTACCGTAAGCGGACTCACTGTCCGGATGATCCACCCCGTCCGGGAAGCATCGGTGAAGCCTGCTCCGATTGTAACCTCGCCGTGAACCTCTGCGACTCCGAAATCCGTTCGACCTCCAGCGCGATTGCATCCACCGCCGCTTCGATGTGCTCGAGCCGCCCGTTGATGGAGCTCAGCTCCCGGGGAGGTACTGGCCGCGGCTCCAGCCACTTGGTGACCAGACGAACAATGGGAAACCCGAGGATGATGGTTACGAGTCCTGGTACGACCCACGAGAATACTTCGTGAACGATTAGGTTTGGATCTGGCGGCATTTGAGTCCCTGATGGTGTACTGACCTTGTACCCCCATACGGTAGCAGCATTTGAGGGTTTCGGCGCGTAGCTTTGACGGCAAACGAATTGCACCCTTTCAACCGAAAGCGCAATCCAGCAGTACACCCGGAGGCTCCACGTGCGACCGATCGCCCTTGCCCTGACTCTGCTCGTCCTTGGCACCGCCTGCGAGAACAGCAACGATCCGTTCCTTTTCGGTATTGGGGGAGGTAGCGGGGGCGCGGTCACGCAGGTCCAGGCCTCTGGTGACTGGTCGTTCACCTTAACGCGTACGACGACGCTCAATTGCACGGTCGTATCGCTCGCGGACGGCAGCCGGCTCACAGCGCACCTCGATGTTCTCGCGGACGGAACGGTCAACACCTCAACCAGCAGCTGGCAGAATCCCACTACCAGCGTCGTGTTTCCACTCAGCGGCATCGTGACACTTAGCAATGGGCACACCGACCTTCATTTGAGTGGTGGGAGTGGGAGTGGAACCGGAATGGAGTTGATAGGAACGACTTCCGCCAGCGGTACGTTCACGGGAACGCTGACCGATCCCGACCCCGGACTGTCATTCATGTTCAGCTCGAATGGGTGCGAGTACACGACATCCGGCACCAAGGCCTGATCGGCGACGTCTGTCCCAGCGAACGCCCCCAGTTCAGCGCATCTTTCCCGCGGAATCGAATCCACCACCGAGAATGAAATCGAAAGACATTGTTTATGTGAACGGCAGCTTCGTGCCTCGCGCCGAGGCGCGCATTTCCGTCGAGGACCGTGGGTTCGTCTTCGGGGACGGCGTGTATGAGGTCGTGCGCGTCATCAACGGGAAGCTGTTCGCCGCACGGTTTCATAACGACCGTTTGAAACGGAGTCTCGACGGAGTGCGAATCTCTCTCGCCGCGGCCGATTCTCCGGAACGCTTCGTGGAAATCGGGAAGCAGCTTCTGAGAGAGAACGGCCTTCTCGGGGGTCAGGCAACCCTGTACATCCAGGTCACGCGCGGTGCCGCGACGCGGGCGCACAATTTTCCACCGGCGGACGTTCCGCCGACGATCTACATTTCGGTTGCTCGCTTTACGCCCTATTCCGACCTGGCCCTCACCGGCGCGCCGGCGATCTCACATCCCGATTTGCGCTGGGGCCGCTGTGACCTCAAGACGTTGAATCTTCTTCCCAACGTGCTTGCGTCCCAGACGGCAAAAGAGAAAGGGGCATTCGAAGCAATGCTGATACGCGACGGCGTTGTGACCGAGGGAACGAAGACGAATTTCTTCGGCGTCGTCGATGGGTCGCTTCGCACCCATCCGTCCGACACCCACATCCTCCCCGGAATCACTCGGTCGGTGTTGCGTGATCTCGCGCGCGAAGTGAGCATCGATCTCGATGAGACTCCGATCCGGTCCGACGAGATCCCGCGCCTGAGTGAGCTTTTCCTCACCGGCACCACCACCGACGTGATGCCAGTCGTGAGCCTCGACGACAAACCGGTAGGGAAGGGCAAACC
>JBGQIT010000311.1:0-3965 GCA_041498575.1 Gemmatimonadaceae bacterium | reverse complement strand
TATACCGCGCCGGCGCGTGTTTTCGCGTCGTCAGTAACGAACGTGACGGCCTCCGTCGACGATAATCGTCTCGCCTGTCACGTAGTCAGCACCGAGCAGGTAGAGCACCGCCTGTGCGACGTCCTCGGGGCTGCCCAGTTTCCCGAGCGGCGTCGTCGCGATGAGCTTGTCCGCTTGCTCCTGCGTCCAACCTTCCGGCAGCAGCACCGGCCCCGGAGCAACGGCGTTGACGCGGATCTTCGGCGCGAGCGCGTGCGCCAGACCGCGCGTCATCTGCACGATGCCGGCTTTGGTGATCGAGTGCGGGATGTATCCTCTCCACGTCTCGAAAGCCGCCAGATCCGCGATGTTCACGATCGAGCCACCACGCTCCCCCATTACTCGCGCCGCCGCCTGACACAGGAAGAACGGTGCACGCAGGTTCAAGGCGAACATCGCGTCCCAGTCCTCGACCAGAACTTCGCCGACGGGCGTTCTCAGCATAACGGCCGCTGAATTGACCAGAACGTCGAGCGATCCCAGAACCTTTGTGGTGTGCTCGATGAGTCTGGGGGCGGTCGCGGGATCAGTCAGATCCCCGGGAAGCGTCACTGCGTCGCTCCCCGCGGCAATTATCTCGTCCGCGGTCTGACGCGCGCCCTTCTGCGATCCGGAGTAGTGGACACCGACACGCATGCCGGCTCTTCCGAGCGCGAGCGCGATCACGCGGCCGACGCGTGTTCCCGCGCCGGTGACGAGCGCTACACGACTATCGAGTTCCACTGGTCGCTCCGAGTGACGCCAGTTTCTCATCCTGCCGCTCGAGCCATTCGACCGGCACGTTCATTATTCCGAGACGGCGTGGTCCGTCCGGGGCTCCGTGCCAATCCGATCCACCGCTCGGAACGAGGCCGAAGAAATCGGCGAGCGCCTGCAGCCGCTTGACGTCTTCCGCCGAGTGGCTGGGATGCCTTACCTCCAACCCGTCGAGCCCAGCCGCGACAAGGGGCTCCAGCCTTTCGCGCCGGCCGCCGTCGGACGGATGCGCCCAGATCGCCAGCGCGCCGGCCTCGTGAGCAATTGAGATCGCGTCCTCGATCGAAAGACGCTCCCTGGCGACGAACGCGCTTCCCGCGGTTCCGAGATATCTCGTGAACGCCTCTCGAAAATCGTGCACAACGCCGCGCGCGATCAATGCACGCGCCACGTGCGGACGTCCAACCGCGCCGCCATTTGATTGCAGAAGGACCTCGTCCAGCGTGAGCGGAATGCCAAGGGTGTTGAGTTTCTCCACGATCTTCTGGGCCCGCGTGTAGCGCCCGGTGCGCAGCCCGGTGAGACGAGTCTCCAATCCCGCTACGTGCGTGACGTGCAGCGCCAGCAGATGGATCTCGTTGTCTTCCTGGAAAGCGCTCAGCTCCACTCCGGCGATTACTCGAATACCCAGGCGCTCACCGGCCACGCGCGCCGCCGGTACTCCATCAATGGTGTCGTGGTCCGTAAGCGCCAGGGCGGTAAGCCCACAGCGCTCGGCGGCCTCGATTACTCCTTCGGGAGCGAGGGTGCCGTCAGAGGCGGTCGAGTGAGTGTGCAGGTCGACGAACGCCGGCCGGCCCGCATCCGCACTCACCGCTCGTAACCGGCCTCAGGCGATGTGAAGCTCGGCTGCGACTGCTCGAACAGCTCCTTCAGCTGCGCATCTGACAGCTCTGCGAACGCCTGCTCGCGCGAGCGAGTGCCCTGCGGCGAATAGCGGGTGACGCGCACCTCGCGCTCCTTGCCCGCGCCCCGCGAGAATATCAATCCGTATTCGTCCTGCGTGTACTGGGTAATATAGCCGGACGGGTGGATGTCCCAATTCTTACCGTCTACCTGAAGCGAGCGGGCCGCCATCTTAAAGCTGGACCTCCTGATAAACGCGCGATGGGTCCAGCGTCTTGTGCGGCGCGCTGGCGTGCGCGGTGATGAGTGTCTGCTCGTCGTCGGCTTCCGTGAATTCTATGAACGCGCCTGGAAGCGACGTCTCCTCGAACACCCAGAAGCGGCAGTTCGCGGCCGCATAGTGCGAATGCAGCGCCTTGAGTCGCTTTGTGTAGTTTGTACGCTCGGCCGTAGGAACCGTCGAGCGCTGAATGGTGAGGGCCTTGGGCATCTTTATAGTCCGGTCTCCGGAAATGTTTCTATTGTTTTCTTCACGAAGGCGAGGAACTGATCCGCGATCGCCCCATCGATTACACGATGATCGAACGAGATCGAAAAATAAGCGCAGGTACGGATCGCGATCGTGTCCTCGCCATCTGCACCTGGAAGAATCTTCGGACGCTTCTCGATAGCGCCCACCCCCAGAATGGCGACCTGGGGCTGATTTATAATCGGCGTTCCCATGAGCGAGCCGAAGACACCCGGGTTCGTAATGGTGAACGTTCCTTCCTGGACTTCCTGGGGAGAGAGCTTTTTTGCTCTGGCGCGCGCTGCCAGATCGTTCAGCGCGCGAGTGATTCCGGAAAGCGAAAGATCGTCGGCGTGCTTGATCACGGGCACGATGAGTCCCCACTCGAGAGCGACAGCGATGCCGATGTTGATCTGTTTTCGATAAATGACGTTCGTGCCGGCCACGGACGAGTTCATGATCGGGAACGCGTGCAGCCCCTCCGTCACCGCCTTGATGATGAACGGCATGTAGGTGAGCTTCTGCCCATCCGCCCGCGTACCGCGGGCACCCGCTGCCTCGAACTCGGCGTTTCTCTTGGCGCGAATGCGGGCGATGCGCGTGAAGTCGATCTCGATGAACGATGTAACGTGAGCCGACGTGTGCCGCGACGCGACCATGTGGTCGCTGATGAGCGCGCGCATCTTGGACATCGGCTCGACCACGTCGCCTACCCAGGGTTCGGGCAGGGGCGGCGTGTGGCCGCCAGGCACCCCACCGGTGCGAGCCCCCGGCGTGCCGGTGACAGCCACGCCTGATTCAATGAAACCGAGTATGTCGCGCTTGGTGACACGACCAGCGACGCCCGAGCCGTGGAGCGACGCGATGTTCACTCCGTGCTCCGCCGCAATCTTTCGGACCAACGGCGAAGATTTTGTACGGACACGATCCTCGAACGAGTTGCCGTTGCCGGTGTGCGATGCGGCAATGGCGGGTGCGGGCGGTTGCTGACGCGTCGAAGCGGGCACGACGGTAGCTTCCCGGTGGGGGGCGGAGGGTGTCGATTTCGCTTCAGTCTTCGCACCGGTAGTCGGCTCCGGGCTGCTGACTACCCCACCCGCCGCGGGCCGCTCGCTCGTTCCAATCGCCGCACCCTTCTCGGTCTCGAGCCGGGCGACGATCGTCTGCACAGCCACGGTCTCACCTTCCTTGACGAGTATCTCCGCCAGCACACCGGCGGCCGGCGCCGGGATTTCGGCGTCGACCTTGTCTGTCGAGATCTCGAAGATCGGCTCGTCGCGCTTCACCTCGTCGCCCACTTTCTTCAGCCACTTCGAAAGCGTGCCCTCGGCGATCGACTCCCCCATCTGCGGCATGATGATGTCTACTCGTGCCACCGCTTCTCCCTGGTTCGCTTATTCGTTCGGGCGGCTTCGATTCAGCCGTCTCAACGCAATAACTGGCAGTGTTACTGCGCCAGCGACTGCCCCGACACCAGCATACACCCACCAATTGCACGCCGGAAGGCCCTCGGCGGGCCTACAGCCCTGCATGCTTCCGACCACCTTTGCGATCAGAACCGCGATCATTCCGCCACTAAAAAAACCCGCGAACCCAGTTATGCATCCGACACCGATGTTGCGCGCGATTATCGCCCCACGATCCAGCTCCGGCGAGGCCATCAGTAGGAAGCAAGCTTCCTGAGCGCAACGACTATGTCCGACGTCTGCGGAAGCACGTAATCCTCGAGTGGCGGAGAATATGGCAGCGGCACGTCCGCCGCTGTCACGCGGAGTATCGGCGCATCAAGCCACTCGAACGCGCTCTCGTTGATCCG
>JBGQIT010000310.1:0-3971 GCA_041498575.1 Gemmatimonadaceae bacterium | reverse complement strand
TTCGCGAAGATTCCTCACCATCAGATCGCGATTCAGCCTCTCCTGCTCCGGGAAGCCAGCGGTGTTGACCGCCTCGAACTTCGTCAGGAAAACTCGATTCTGCGCGAGGTCCCGGTCGATTGCCGCTTGCGAGAAATCTGTCAGCTTGTCGTTGTAGCGTTTGTCGCCGAGTATGGACGCGAATTCGGGCGAGGTGCGGAGCGTGTACTCCCACTGTTCGTGGAGGAGCTCGTGCAGCGCCTTGACTCGCGCCTCGACTGAAGGCGATGCGCCCTTGCTGTTCGGTTGACTGCTACCAGTCCCTTGCGCCAACGCTGAGCCCGCGAGGAATGTGAGGAAAGCGAGGATACGAATTGGGTACAACATGCGGAGCTCCGAGTGAATCAAGCTGAAGAAAAAATGAATCCGAGGTTCCAGTGCTTATGAACGCGGCGTTCTTGGGTCCGGTTTCACGATGAAAGGCTGCGTATACGTCTTCCCATTCACCGTCAGCTTCGCCGTAAAGTTCCCAACGTAATGCCTGTCGAGCGGACCACCCTCATCCGCGGGAGGAGCGCCACGCGGGCGGGGTCGCAACGGGTTCCACGTCACGCGATGCATTCCGGTACTTTGAGACGGCAGCTCCGGACGAGGCTGCCAGAGCGGAGATACCCTTGGAATGCCGGTGGGTTGCGCGCCGCTTCCGGCTCCGCGACCAACCGGCGGACGCTGAGCGTTCGGATCGCTCGAGAAGGTTTGTACCACCCCTCCGCTCCCGTCGACGATATCTATCACCACCGGCGTGGTGGACGCTCTCTTCAGGTAGTAGTCGATCGCCGCGCCGTTCGGTGGATTCTCCGCCTGCGGCTCGTCTTTCTGCAGGGGCGTCCCATTGTCCGTGCCTTCGATGAAGTTGATCGCATCCGCCGGTTTGAAGAGATAGGCATCGTCGCGGGTTACCGCGTCATTCAGTTGCCGCAGTGGACTGATGTCGTCGATCACCCAGAAGCCGCGTCCGTGCGTCGCGACGATGAGATCGTTGCCGTAGAACTCGAAGTCGCGCACCGACGTCACCGGCACGTTTTGCTGGAGCGACTGCCAGTTGTCGCCATCATCGAACGAGACGTGAATGCCACGCTCGGTGCCGGCGATGAGCAGTCCGCGCCGCCGTGGATCTTCCTTGACGACGTGCACATAGACTCCGGGCGGAAGCCCTTTGGTGATTCGCTGCCACGTCCTGCCCATGTCGCGCGTGCGATAGATGTACGGCTCGAAATCCTGGAGCTGATGCCGATCGACGCTCGCGTACGCCGCGCCAGGCTCGAAATGCGACGCCTCGATCATCGTCACTCTGCTCCACGGCGTGATCGCGTCTGGAGTCACATTCTCCCAGCTCTTGCCGTCGTCGGGCGTGAGGTGGATGTATCCGTCATCGGTTCCGATCCAGATGAGCGGTGCGCGCAAAGGCGAAGGCGCAATCGTATAGACGACGCCGCGCTTTCCATTGCGATCGACCGATGCCGCCGCGGTCGCATCGAGTGTCGGCGGGATGAAAATTTCCGGACGAGTGAGATCGGGACTGATCAGCGCCCAGCTCTTCGCGCCATCGGTAGTCTTGAACACGAATTGATTCGCGTAGTAAAGAGAATGCGGATCGGCCTTCGAGAAGATCAGCGGCTGCGTCCAGTCGCCGCGCGCGGGCTCCGGAGATTTCGGACTCGTCGTTCCCTCGACCGGAATGTTCGCGTCGAGATTCCAGCGCTGGCCATCTCCTCCGAAAACCACACCGGGATTGAGCGGATCCCCGGCGGTATAACCACTCTCTCCTCCCGGCGCGATCGGCTCCCAGTCGTGCATCGATACCTGGGCGAACTTGCCGCGAGAGCGAACGGCGATCGCGCCCGAGTCCTGCTGAGCGCCCGTCACCCAATACGGAAACCGATAGTCAACCGAGAGATGATATATCTGCGCCGTAGGCTGATTGAGCCACGAACTCCAGGTGACGTCGCGGGGATCATTGGAACGGGCATTCCGCGTAATGATTGCGCCCTGATCGCTGGCTACGATCATCGTGTTCGGATCTCCAGGGTAGATCCACGCCTGATGATAGTCGTCGCCGCCCGGAGACCCGCGAATCACCACCCACGTTTTTCCGCCGTCCCGCGTTCTGTTGACCGCGACATTCGGCACATAGACGGTATCGGCGTCGGTCGGATCGACGGCGATCTTCTCGAAGTACCAGCCCCGTCCCCACAGTGCCGGGTCGTTGGAGAGGCGAGTCCAGGTAGCGCCTCCATCATCTGACCTGAAGAATCCGCCCTGGCCCGGAGGGGGGCTCGACGGTCGCGCGCCCGCCGGCGACGGCTGCGGTGCGGGAGTCCCCAACGGAGGCTCGACCTGCGGCGGAGCCTCGGGCACGAGACAATCTACGATTGCATACACGCGATTCGGATTCGTCGGCGCGATTGCGATGCCGGTTCGTCCGATTCCCTCTTTTGGCAAGCCGTTCGTGAGCTGCGTCCAGGTGCTGCCGCCGTCCCCCGACTTGAAGATTCCGCCGCCCGGGCCGTTCGTCGGAGCATACGTGAACCAAGGCGGACGTCTGGTGTTCCAGAGGCCGGCGTAAACGATCTGGGAGTTGGAGGGATCGATGACGACCTCGACGGCGCCGACGTTTTCGTCGCCGAGGACCTTCTGCCAGGTTCGTCCGCCATCTCTAGAGCGGAAGATTCCGCGTTCCTTGCTCGCCGCGTAGAGCTTTCCAATGGCGGCGACGAATACGTTGTTCGGATTCTTCGGATCGATCGCGATCTTGCCGATGTGGTGCGTCTCGTCGAGCCCGAGATGCACCCATGTTTTTCCCGCGTCCGTCGATTTGTAGACGCCGTTGCCGTAACCGACGGAATCGCGCAGCGTCGACTCACCGCTGCCGACGTAAACCGTATCCGGCGCCGACGGCGCAACCGCGATCGCGCCGATGGATGCGGTCGATTGTCCGTCGAAGATCGGGGTCCAGGCTCTTCCTCCGTCGATCGTTTTCCATACGCCGCCGTTGACGGCGCCGAAGTAGAAATCGTTCGGACGGCCGGGAACTCCTGTCGCGGCTGCCACGCGACCACCGCGGAACGGGCCGAGCATGCGCCAGCGGAGGCCCGAGTAGAGATTGGGTGAAATCGGCGCGCTGAGGATGCCGTGTTCGAGCGCTTCGCTCGAGGCATGGGGCGGAGGCACACGCAAGAGACCGCGAATGTCCGGCGGGAAGATGGACAGCGCAATTCCAGCTTGTCCCGCCCGGATGACGAAGTCTCGTCGGGAAAAGACCGACTCCGGTGTTGGTGCGTCTTTCAAGGTCTGATCCTTTTGGCGTTCGTTAGTCGGGTAAGATAGCCACGAATCGTGCGGCTACGAGTGCGTCGGAACCGACGTATTTCCGTCGATGGCGAGTGCAAGATGCAAATGGATTTGCAGAACAAGGCCATTCTGGCACGGGCTACGGACTTGGGCTATGCGCTAACCTATTGGCGCACAATGAGTTAGATGATCCCAGCCGCCGTGGAACGAGCGTTGCCTTTAATGGGCTCGCCCTGCTATCGGGACCGCTGTTTCACTCCGCTGGATGCTATGATAGTCGCCGGCGATATCCATTTGTTTTCAGGAGATTTTCCAATGTCAAGCAACAAGAAAGGCTTTACACTGATCGAGCTTCTGATTGTCGTCGTCATCATCGGCATTCTTGCCGCGATTGCGATTCCGAAGTTCGCGAACACTAAGGACAAGGCGTATGTAGCCGCGATGAAGTCCGACCTCCGCAACCTTGCGACCTACGAAGAGCAGTACGCCGCCGACAACAACGGCGCGTATTTCGCAGGAACCGCGACGATGGCTGGGCCCCTTCAGGGCTTTACGCCTTCACAGAACGTGACGATCACGGCTGTGATCGCAGCGGGTCCTCCGCAGAGCTGGAGCGCGACTGCAGTTCACTCGCAGTCAGC
>JBGQIT010000309.1:0-3989 GCA_041498575.1 Gemmatimonadaceae bacterium | reverse complement strand
CCGGTCAGCGCGGCGCTGAGGTCAGTCTTCTTTTTCGTCGCCATCACTTCGCTCCCGGCTCGCTCGAGACCCTGGCCTTGGTCACGGTGTCGTTCAGGCTGATCTTGGGGACTACGTCCAGTCCTTCGATCACTTTCCCAAAAACGGTGTGGACTCCGTTCAGGTGCTTGCTGTTCTGCTCACTGAGCACGATGAAGAACTGGCTGCCACCCGTGTTCTTTCCGGCGTGCGCCATCGACAGCGCGCCAACCTCGTGCTTGTGCGGATTTCCCTGCGTCTCGCAGTCAATCTTGTAGCCCGGGCCGCCGTTTCCGACCGGACCCTTTGCGTGCTCGCCGCCCTTCGAATACGGATCGCCGCCCTGAACCATGAAATCCTTGATGACGCGGTGGAATTTTGTTCCGTCGTAAAAACCGGAGTTCGCGAGCTTCTCGAAATTGGCAACGGTCTTCGGCGCTGCCTTCTCGTACAGCTCGGCCTTCATGGTGCCCTTGTTGGTTTCTATCGTGGCGAATTTTGTCATCTAGGCTTGGTCGTCAAAGTTTTTGATCTTCAACTGAACGGGTGCCAGCGCTCAGAAGCATAGAGGTCGGTTGTTAGTTCACTGCGTCCGGACTTTACCGGCGGCCCTCTGGCACAAGCCAACGTGTTTCTCTCAATGCCATTGAGGAACGTCCCGACGTTCTGCACTGATCACTGGCAACAACGCTTCTGACAACTCGCACCCGTTCAGTTGCAGTTGGCGGTTCGTTTTCCTGTTGCCGCTTCGGCCTGTATGATAACACTACACCGTGCTCGACGGGCAGATGTCGTTCAGCACGCAGATTTCGCACTTGGGCCTTCTCGCCTCGCAGACTCTACGCCCGTGAAAGATGAGGAGGTGCGAGAGCAACGCCCAATCTTTGCGCGGAAATAACGGCATCAGATCCTGCTCGATTTTGACCGGGTCCGTCTCCCTGCTGAGACCGAGCCGGTGGCTTAGCCGAGCGACATGAGTATCAACGACGATGCCTTCGTTCTTCCCGAACGCGTTACCCAGAATGACGTTTGCGGTCTTGCGCCCGATGCCTGGTAGCTTGACGAGCGCGTCCATGGAGTCCGGCACCTCGCCGTTGTGGCGCTCGACCAGAGCCTTGCCGAGTCCGATCAGGCTCTTCGTCTTGTTGCGGAAGAACCCCGTGCTCCTGATGATCTCCTCCAGCTTTTCAGGCGGCGCATCGGCGAGCGCGGCGGCCGTCGGGAACGTCTGAAAGAGTAGCGGCGTCACCATGTTCACGCGCTTGTCGGTGCATTGGGCGCTCAGAATGGTCGCGATCGCCAGCTGGAGTGGTGTCTGGTAATCGAGCTCGGTGCGTGCGTCTGGATAAGCGCGCTTGAGACGGGAAAAGACCTCGAGGGCGTAAGGGCCAATTGCATTCTTCGTGATGCGACGGGGTCGACGCTTTTCCGGCGGACGAGCGGCAACGCCCTTTTTTCTCTTCACGATCGCGCGTTTCATTTGGACCGCCTCTTTAGCGCGAACGCGAGCACGTCGTCCGCGCTCCGCGTGTTGAGAATCTCGCTCGCCTCTAGCCACGCTTTTCTCGCCATTCCAATTCCAAAATGAACGTTGTCGAGCCCCGCAGTCGAATGTGCGTCGGGTCCGATCTCGATCGTCACGCCCAGTTCCTTTGCCTGGCGGCAGTAACGCCAGTCCAGATCGAGGCGATGTGGATCGGCGTTAAGCTCCACCGCCACCCCAACCTGCGCGGCTTTCTCGAGCACTGCTTCAATGTTGATCGGGTAAGGCTCACGCGTGAGAAGCAATCTGCCGGTAGGATGCGCCAGTATCGTGAGATGTGCATCGTCGAGAGCCGCCAGTACGCGCTTGGTCATCGCGTCTCCATCCATGCTGAAGCGCGAATGGATCGATCCCACAACGTAGTCGAAGCCGTCCAGAATTTCCGTGTCGTAGTCGAGCCGGCCATCGGCCAGGATGTCGGCTTCGATTCCCTTGAGGATGCGGAAGCCCTGCATCTCCGCATTCAGGCGGTCGATCTCCTCTTGTTGCCGCAGGAGCTTGTCGCGCTTGAGGCCGCCCGCGTAAAACGCTGACTCCGAGTGATCCGAAATCCCGATGTAATCCCAGCCGCGTTCCTTTGCGGCGTTAGCCATCTCCTCGATCGTCGCGGTTCCGTCGGAATAGTCGGAATGACAATGCAAAACGCCGCGGAGATCATCGAAGGTCACCAGGTCCGGCAGCTCGCGTCGCGCCGCGGCCTCGACTTCACCCATCCCTTCCCGAATCTCGGGCGGAATTACCTCCAGGTCGAGCGCCGCGAAGAACGCGGCTTCATCCTTCAAGGCGACCCTCTTTCCCCCCTTCCCGATGAGTGAATTGCCGGCGATCTCGAACCCGCTGTTCTGGGCGAGCACGTTCATCTCTTCGACATGCGCCGTGCTTCCCGTCGCACGCCACAACGCCACCGGGTAATCCTCCTTGCTGACGCAGTGCATGTCGAGGTGCGTCCCATCGACGAATCGAATGTGCACCGAGCCCGGGTCCTCCCGGGTCTTGCTCTCGCTGACGCCGGGCGACCGGGCAAACGACGCCGCTACTCTCGCTGGATCCCTCGAACACTCGGCGACGATGTCGATGTCGGATACGAGCTCGTTGTGGCGGCGGATCGAGCCGGCGACGTCGGCGCGCACAATGTCAGGGTGCTTCACCACATTGGCGAGAAGGAAGTGCGCCTCGACCGCCGCCGCCGGAAACCGCTTGAGGTGGGCATTCCTCCGGAGGATCTCGATCCCTCGCAGGATCTTCTCCGCTGTCTTCTTGCCGAACTTGGGCAGTACGGCCAACTGGCCATTCTGCGCTACGCGCTCCAGGTCTTCCAGCGTCTGAACGCCAAGCGCGTCGTGAATGACCTGGATTTTGGCGGCATTGAGTCCCGGAACGCGAAACAGCTCCAGCAGTCCTTCCGGGATTCCTTCGCGCAGCTGGTTGAGATACGACGACTCGCCCGTTTCGACCAACTCGCGAACGACCGACAAGGTCGCGGGTCCTATTCCCGGCGTGTCCGCCAGTTCGCCCGAGCGCAGCAGGGGAGCGAGATCATCGGTGTCGAGCGCAATGAGCGAACGGGCCGCGCCGGCGTATGCGCGCGCCTTGAATTTCTGTTCGCCTTTTACCTGGAGGAGGGCGCCGATCTGGGAGAGAACGTGCGCGGCCGAGCGGGAATCCATGCCCCCAATATATGAGGGCGGAGAACTAGGCCGTCTCTTCGATTCCGGCGTGGAAGGGCAGGGTCTTCACGATCTCTTCAATCTGCTTCTGAATCAGCTCGAGCTCCTGGCTAGCACCTTCGCTGTCGAGCATTCCGTGGCGCATCGTAACCGCGACGCGGTTCATGTACTTGATCTTGGTAATGATCTCTTCCGTCGCGCGGCGAAGCCGGATGTAGCGTCTCTTGTCGGCGAGAGCGCGGTGGCAACGCCTCTCGAGGTCCTGGGGAGTGAGCTTTCTGGCTACTTCGACCGCCTCGGCGATCGTGCGGCCCGGAACGGCGCCGTGATCCGGAATACCCATCTGATCGCTCGACGGATCGCTGAACCAAAGCCTGCCAATGTATTCCACGCCATCGTACGCCAGACGGAGCGCGACCTTGTATTCCTTGCCGTCGACCATGATCGAGCTGATCGCGTGCTGTGTGACGCCGGAGTCTGATGTCATGGCCGAGTTTCAGCTTCGTACGGACGGAGTGGATTCATCTAGGAATGGGTCGAGTGCCGCGAATAGCCCTTGCGGTTGTTCAACGTACGGCACATGGCCGCACTCGTCCAGAACCACGAGGTTCGTTCCGAGCGCACTGGCGGCTCCACTGGAAGACGCGAGTGGAATCGGATCGTCACGGCCAGAAACGATTATCGAGGAGATTTTGACCCCTTTCAGGTCACGGATGAGGTCAAAATCCCCCAGACTTTCCCATACGGATTCCTGTACCCGG
>JBGQIT010000308.1:0-3997 GCA_041498575.1 Gemmatimonadaceae bacterium | reverse complement strand
CGTACGTGCACATGACCTCCGGCCGAGCACCACCAAACAGCAAGCTCAAACCGCCACGAACGTGGAAGTTGAGGTTCGCGCTTGGGTTGTGATTCGGCATGTAGTCAACCACACCGTCGACACGAAGCGCCGTGCGATTGGCAACACCGAGGCGAATGCCTGCAAGGCCACTCGCGCCATAATTATAGGTGTAGCTGTCAGGCGTCGAGCCGCCCTTGAACTTGTAGCTGGTGCGGGTTCCGCCGGCACCGATGATGAACTGGCTCTGGCGGCCACCGATGAAGTTGCCGATCGGAAAGTTGTAGTTCAGGCGTGCGGCGAACGCATGCGCGTTGACGTCCGTCGGCCTACTGGCAGAGCAGCAAGGAGCGCGATTGGTTTGCGGCGAATAGTAGCCATCACCTTCAATCTCCCAGCGCGGATCGCTGAGGAAGACGCCGAGGCGTCCGCCGTAGCCGATTCCGTTCTTGGGAATCGCGCCAGCTTTGCCGGCGTTGTCGTCGAAGTGGCTCCACTGAACGAAGCCGCCGGCTTCGACGGTTCCCGGAAGAGGCGCGACGAGCTCATCCCACCACACGTAGGGCGCCCACATGACCGGATTACCCGTTACGCCACCGCCGAAAAGATTGTTGATATCCGGCGAAAGCTGCAGACCAGCCTGTGCGCCGAAATCGAACTTCCCGCCTTCCGACGGCAGATAGTTCACGAGTCCATCGACGCGGAGCGCGACGCCGCTAAAGCCGAGATTGAATCCGACCAGTCCGTTCGCGCCGAACTGATAGGTTCCGGCGCCAGCGTCGGTGCCCCCGCGGAAGTTCTCGAGAACTCCGCCAGCTCCAACGTGGATCGAAGGCAGATTCCCGAGCGGGAAGCTGTACATGAGACGAGCAGTAAGCGCGCTCGCCTTCACGTCGCCAGCTACTGCGTTCGATGCGGAGCCGAGGAAGCGTGTGCCTGCCTTCGCCTGGGCCGGCGTATACGAACCGTCAGCCTCGAGGTTCCAGTTCGGCGCGATGAAAGCGCCCACGCGACCCCCGAAGCCCCAGGAATTTCCAAAACTGGTGTCCAGGTTCCACTTGCTATCGAAGTGCGTCCACGTGCCGAACCCGCCTACCAGCAACGTACCGGGCGACTGTGCTGCCGCCGTTCCGCCGAGGAGTAAGGCCGTCATCGCGCAGACGGTCCAACTTCTTCTCAACATGATTGGTTCCTCTCAAAGGGTGGAGATACTTTGCAGCGGTTACCGCGGTTGCACGTTGTGTCGTGAGGCAGGATGCATGCCCAGTGAGCGCACAAGCACTCTCCAGACCAACCCCCTCACAACCGGACAAACTAGCAAATCTTTTCGGAGGCGCTAGTGATGAACGCCCTCAAAAAACAACGCGACAAACATTCGTCACGCTCCGCTGATTTGCGGCGGCGGCAGCCGTTCTCGTCGTGGGCAATCGGCTTGCAAGTGCCACGCCAGCCAACACCCCCAACGAGAAAATACACGACTTTAGAACGAAATGCGGGAACTCCGACCTGAAATTCGGCCTTTTTGCGGGTCATGAAGCGCGCATGGGCCGTTGACGTAAGTGACCGTGGGACATGCTCCTTGTCAATCGTCTGCGCCGTGCCGGCCTCCGCTACGAAACGACTCGACGCCACCAGGACCCGCGGCGGCGCGCCAGAACTTTTTCGCTTGCCGCTTCCCACGCCTCTTTCATCGCCAATCCGTCCGCGAAACGCTCTTCGGGCCTTGCGGCAAATGCGGTACGGAACCAGTTCCCGAGCACGGTCGGAAATGGCGCAAGGTCCGCCTTCTCGGACAATTGCCGCGCCAGTATGCTCTGCGCATCACCGTCGCCGAACGGCGTGTCGCCGGTCATCGTGAAGTACACGATCGCGGCCAGAGCGAAATAATCCGCCGCCGGTCCCTGCGGCTCTCCGAGGAGCTGCTCCGGAGCCGCGAATGCGGGTGTGCCCGTGGTGCCCGCCACGTCCTCGCCGGTGACGTTCGCGATGCCGAAGTCAGTGATGCGCCAACGGTGATAGCGATCGATGAGAATGTTCTCGGGCTTGAGATCCCGGTGCAGAATTCCATTCGCGTGCGCCACGATCAGGCCGTCGAGAACCTGTTCGACCTGCGTTGCGATCTCGGCTGTCTGACGAGGGCCTGATCGCGCCACGAGACTCGCGACACTTCCCTCCTCCGCCAACTCCATCGTGTACCAGGATAAATCCCCGCTCGAGTCCCAGTCGTAAATGGGGACAATCGCGGGATGCGCAAGCTGCGCCGCCAGCTTTGCCTCGCGCCAGAAAGCTCTCACGGCCCTGTCGTCGCGCGCGATTGCCGGGTGCAGCGCCTTCAGCGCAACCTCCCGCTCGAGTGAGAGATCGCGCGCCCGCCAAACCGTTCCAAACGCGCCGCTCCCCAGCTTCGAGAGAATCTCGTAGTCGTCACCGACTGCCCAGCGGACGCGCGCTTCGGCCGACTCGTTGGTGCTGCGATCCGGCTCCCCCCGAACCATTACTACCGTCCGCGCGGGATCGCCCCGATCCACCGCTCGAAGAAGCACCGCGAGCGATGGGAAACGATCACCCGGGTTTACCGACAGCGCGCGGTCGAGCGCCGTCGCCATCGATTCGGGAGTCTCGGGTCGCACCAGCTTGATGGGCGGAGCGCCGCGGGATGGCGGCGCTTCACCGGTCAGGGCCGTGAAACACATCGCGGCGAGCTGCCACTGGTCGCTCGCGGGAGTGGGGACCCACTCGTTCGATTCCCACTCGGGCGGCATTGGGAGCAGCTCTTCGCGCATCGGTCGCGATGCCTCGAGCGAGCGTATCTCCAGCGGTCCGTTGCCAGGCCTGACGCCCGCCGGAATCGCCCCGCGTGGAACCGCCCACTGCCACTCCAGCATCCATAGCCTACCCGTCGGCGTCGTCCACAACGCATCGCCGTTCAAGCCGCCATGCGCGATGCCCGTTTCGTGCAGATATGAGAGCGTTGAGCAGGCGCCGCGAAGCAGCTGAAACACGTACGGAATGTCCGCGAGCCCGAGCCGTGCCAGGCGTGCGCGCACCGTCTCACCCGTTATCCAGCGGCGAAGGTAGCCCGGCCCGCGGCGGGCGGCGGCATAGGATGTCCAGTAGTGGTAAGTCGTCGGAATCGAGGGATGGCTCTGTTGCGCCAGCTGCTTCGCCTCCTCGAAAAGCCACGGGGTGTGAGCGGGATCGGGCGCGGTTACCAGCGACAGCGAGCGCCCCAGCGCATCGACAACTTCCTGATAGTGGCGATAGTCGCCGATCATCCCGCCCGGACCCCACGACCACTCCGGGGGCAGTTGCCAATCGACGAGGTGCGCCGGCAAAACCTTGGTCGCACGGGGCGTCACCACCCCGCGATTCATCCCGCTCATGCCTCGCTCCGTACAAGCACGATCAGCACTCTCGTTCCCTTTCCTTCCTCGCTGGTGATGGCAATCTCTCCTCCCCACGCTTCGATCAGTCGGCGGCTGACGGCCAGTCCGAGGCCGCTCCCAGTCGTGCGCGTAGAAAAATGCGGCTCGAAGATCCGCGGCAACACTGCCGGAGCGATGCCCGCCCCATCGTCGACAGTTTCTATGGTCACTCTTCCGTCTTCCTCACGCAGGGCGATGTCGACGTGGCGCGCGCCAGCAAGCCTCGCGTTCTCGAACACGTTGAGCAGCACGTCCCGCATCTCGTCCTTCCGCGCCATCGCCCACGCCGACCTCTCGGCTCCCCTCAGCTGCCATTTCACCTTTCTGTCGCCCATCTGCTCCAGAGCGACGACATCCTTCACCACCGCGGCAACGTCTACGGCCATCGCTGGCGCCAGATCCGCCGGTGCACTGCCGTAACGGCTGAACGAGCGCGCGATCTCGTCGAGCCTGTCTATCTCGGCCAGGATTCGTTTCACGTTGTCGTTGAGCACCGCATCGTAATCGACGCGCGGATCACTGCGCGCCCGCCGTAGATGCTGAACCCCCAGTCT
>JBGQIT010000307.1:0-4002 GCA_041498575.1 Gemmatimonadaceae bacterium | reverse complement strand
TGTACAAGTTTTCGCTGCTGTACCTCGCGCTCCTCTTTCTGGCGATGGTGATCGACCGCAAGGTGCTCGGAGCGTGACCTCGCCTCCTCCATTTGCGGTCTCGGCGCAGCGTCCCACGCCGCGCGCACAATCGCCGGTCTCATCGCCTCGCCCGCTCGGACAACTGCTGCCGAGAATACGCCCGTATCTCTGGCGATTGACGGTGGCGTTCGTGTGTCTGCTGGCGAGCGCCAGCATAGCCTTGGCGTTCCCCCAGATCGTGCGTCATCTGCTGGACGCGGCGTTCATCTCGGCGGACGCTGCGCTCCTCAATAAGATCGCGCTGGGCTTGCTGGTTCTCTTCGCGATTCAGGGAGTGCTCAACTTCGTCCAGGTCTATCTTCTCACGTCGACTTCGGAGCTGGTGATCGCGCAGCTCCGGGAGGATCTGTTCGCACATCTCGTCCGCCTGTCGCCGGGATTTTTCACGGAACGCAGAACCGGCGAGCTCACCAGCCGTCTCTCAGCCGACACGACGGTGCTCCAAACCGTTCTGAGCTACAATCTCTCGGAGTTCGCGCGACAGACGCTGTTTCTGATCGGCGGGATCATACTGCTGACAATCACCGACAGCCGCCTGACGGCGACAACGCTGGCCGTCGTGCCGCTCGTGGTCGGAGCGGCGGTCGTGTTCGGACGCGCACTGCGAAAGGCCAGCACCGGCGTCCAGGATCGGATTGCCGAGGCGACCGGCACCGCAGACGAAGCGTTCTCCCAGATCAGAACCGTGCAGAGCTATACGGCGGAAGCCGAGGAAGTACGCAGATACGGCTCGCACCTTCACGAGGTAATCAGCGCGGCCATCCGCCGGGCGAGAATTCGCGGAACGTTCTTCGGGATTCTCACCTTCTGCGGATTCGGCGGTGTCGTCGCCGTACTCTGGCAGGGCGGACGCCAGGTGCTGGCGGGGAATCTGACCGCCGGCGCTCTCGTCTCCTTTCTTCTTTACGCGCTCTATGTAGCGGGAGCGGTTGGCTCACTCGCCTCTCTCTTCGGGGCGTATCAGGAAGCGGTTGGCGCCGCGCGACGCGTGTTCGACCTTCTCGACGCTGAGTCCGCGGTGAAGGACCCGGAGAGGCCGCTCCGGTTTCCGCGCCCGCCGCGCGGCGAGATCGTGGTGGACAACGTCACGTTCAATTACAATCCGGCGCTGCCCGAAGTGCTGCAGGGAGTCTCACTCAGAATCGGCCCAGGCGAAGTCGTGGCGTTGGTCGGTCCAAGCGGGGCCGGCAAGACGACGATCGCATCGCTGTTGCCTCGATTCTGGGACGTTGCGTCGGGACGGATTACTTTCGACGGGATCGACATCCGCGATCTCTCTCTGGCCGAGCTCCGCGGCGCAATCGGGATCGTGCCCCAGGAACCGACGCTCTTCAGCGGCACAATCCGCGAGAACATCGCCTATGCTAGAATCGGCGAAGATGGATCGCGGCCTGGCGAGGAAGCGATTCGCGCGGCGGCAAAGGCTGCGCACGCGATGGAATTCATCGAGCGCCTACCCGATGGTTTTGATACGAGAGTCGGCGAGCGGGGCGTCAAACTCTCGGGAGGTCAGCGTCAGCGCATCGCGATCGCAAGAGTGTTTCTGAAGAATCCGGCACTCGTGATCCTGGATGAGGCGACGTCGAGTCTGGATACGGAGAGCGAGAGGCTGGTGGAACAGGCGATGGAGGATCTCCTCCGCGCGCGCTCGACGCTGATCATCGCCCACCGTCTGAGCACGGTGCTGCGCGCTGACAGGCTGGTGGTGATCGATCGAGGCGTGATCGTCGAAGAAGGGAGCCACCAGGATCTTCTTGCAACCGAAGGAGTGTACTCGCGGCTCTACAGGGGACAGTTTCGGCCGGGAGATGCTCTGGTAGGTTAGGACCAAAGACAAAAGCGAAGAAAGAACGAGCGGACTCCCGCTAGCGCGATGGAGGAGGAACCGTATCCGTCGTGCTCGGCGTGCTCGACGCGGTCGGCAGAATCGGAACCCCGGGCGTGGCCGAAGCGGCGGGATGCACGCTCTCTGGCGCCGGCGGAGTGGGAACGGCGGGCACCGCCCGACGAATCCGGAAAGAGACGTACGCCTGCTGCCCCGCCCCGACAGTCACGCTGTCGTCCGCATAGCCGAGACTGGGATGCCAGGCTCGAATGCGGTATCTGCCGGGCGGAACACCGTCGATACTGAATGTCCCGTTCGCTGCAGTCTGCGCGTAGTACGGGTGATCGAGTACGGCCATCCAGGCGTGGGTCCATGGATGTTGCTCCGACACCACCTCGATCTCGGCCGCTTCCTTGAACCGATCGACCGGGACTACCTCTCCATCATCATTGAACGGCGCCACAGCAACGATTTGCCCTGTGCCCACGTTGATGAATCGGTTGGTTTGCAACACCCGGTCATCGTTGCCGACATTGAGAGTACCGTTGGTCGGAATCACCTGGACGAACGGATCGAGCGTGCAGCTGTCGTTTGTCAGGTCGAAGCGGCGCTGGAGCGAAAATGCCTTGCCGCTACGGATATCAGTCAGCCAGACGATGGCGCTCCCGACACGCGTGCCGGCGAGCGCGACTTTCTTCTCCACGATCGAGTTGCCGCACACCTTCTGATCGACCGACGGGCGGATGACCTCGGCCACGGGAACCGTTCCTTCGAAGTCGACGCTTCCCGCGATCGTACCGCCGCCGGCAACGGGAACGATCCTATAAGGTTGTGTCGCAGGAGCGATGACTGCCGGCCTCGGAGCAACGCCGTCGTCCGGAGAGCGCGGTCCCTTTCGGGCATGCGCCGAGGCGGTCTCATCGCGCGAGCACGCCAGCGCTACGAGCAAAATTATTGAAAAGCCGAAAAACCGGCGGAGCATTTTGATGTGGAGCAGAAGTGGAAGTTCGCTTGATGAAGGGGCAAGCGATGTGCCGTCGAAAGCGCCGGAGGTTCCATTCCTCATGACCCGTCGCTTACTTCGCCTCGTACACGCGCTTTCCTCCGATCCAGGTGGAAATTACTCGGGTGCCGAGGATTTCGGCGTCGGGCACGTGCATAATGTCCCGGTCCAGGACGACGAAATCGGCGTATTTGCCGGGCGTGAGTGAGCCAAGGATCGATTCCTGGAAACCGGCGTAGGCTGGCCAGATCGTCATGGACTGAAGAGCTTCTTCGCGCGTCATCTTCTGCTCAGGGTACCAGCCTCCCGTTGGCCAGTTCGTAGGATCCTGGCGCGTTACTGCCGCGTGAAAGGTGAGAAGGGGGTTCACTTCCTCCACAGGAAAGTCGGTCCCGTTCGGAATCACCACGCCGGTGTTGAGCAGCGATCTCCACGCGTACGCCCCGCGAATTCGCTGCGGCCCGACGCGAGCTTCGGCCCAGCGCATGTCGCTCGTCTGGTGCGTCGCCTGCATCGACGGGATCACTCCGAGCTTCGCGAAGCGCGGGATGTCCTCGGGGCTCAGCACCTGCGCATGCTCGATCCGAAAGCGATGATCGGCCTTCGGAATCTTCTTCAGTGCCGAGTCGAAGGCATCGAGGACGATGCGATTGCCGCGATCCCCGATCGCGTGGACGTTCACCTGGAAACCGAGGCGCAGCGCGGTCTCGGCCCATGCGCTGATGTGCTCGGGCCTGGAAACGAGCAGTCCGGAGTTGCCCGGGTCGTCGCTATATGGCGCGAGCAAGGCGGCGCCGCGCGAGCCGAGGGCGCCGTCGGCGTAGAGCTTGATGGCTCGAATCCAGAGATGTCCGTCGTAAAGTGCGCTCTGCGGACCGCGCTGGATGTATGGGTTTCTGAGCGTCGCGGCGGACCCGGGCTCGCCCGGATCGCTCAGCATCACGTAGTTGCGCAGGTTGTAGTTCCCGGCTTTCGCGAGCTCCTCGTAGATGCCGATCGTTTCCGCATCTTCTCCGGGGTCGTGGATCCCCGTCAGTCCCCAGCGATTGGCCTCTGCGATCGCGGCGAGGATCGCTTTTCGAGTGTCAGCACG
>JBGQIT010000306.1:0-4014 GCA_041498575.1 Gemmatimonadaceae bacterium | reverse complement strand
TCACCGCCGTTTGCCGCGAAATGCGACCACAACGCGTGCACCTTACCCGTGGAGCGCGGGGATCGCCAACAGAATCGCTGCAACGAGTCCCAGCCCCATCGATCCGAACCATACGAATCGCGAACCCGTGAGCGCAGCGATCGCACCCAGCGCGATAGCTATCTGGAGCAGCGCGACCGCGGGCGCGTAGATCTGGTGCTGAGTGAGAAGAACTTCGGCTTCATGCGACTTCTCATCTCTCTGGTGCTCAAGCTCGGTTGCTTTCCGACTGATGGAATCCTGCTGGGCGAGGTAGCGTGCTGATTCCGCCGCCAACCGCGGCGGAGCCGATTTCCCGGCGGCTTCCCAGGCATTTATCGCGCTCTCTGTGACGGCACTTTTGATCCCCTTCGCCTGATAGTACGCCCACTGATCCGATGCCTGTGCCTGCAAGCGTGTCGCGTCGGTCTTCAAGACGAGAGCCTCGTTCACCGTCGCTCCCGCTTTGAGAGAGGCAATTGCTGCCAGTGCGGCGAGCAACGCCGTCGTCAGAGAGATCCAGCGCAGGAACGATCCTCCGCGCTTTTCCCGTTGCTCGTCGATCCTTTCTCGGAGCGCGTCGGTGTCGATTTCGGTTTCTTCGGGCATGTGGAACAACCTAACGCTGCTCAGTGCCCATGACACTAACCGCGAGCATCATCCCAATCGATCTTTTTTTTTCTTGTGGTCAAAATACCCTGAGAAGCGAGGGCGGCCGTGTCAGCACCGGCCGCCCTCCCGAGATTCTAATGCGCCGTCAACACTGAATTCCCCGATGCATCCTGCGCGATAGTGAAGCGGGCCACGTTGCGGCCGAGCGTCTGTCCGGCGGTGATGTCGAACCGGTAATGAATCCCGCCGTACATGCGCGACAGCCCCGCCTGAATGACCATCGCGTCCAGTTGCGCAGTCTTCTCAGGGAAGAACGCGCTCAGCACTGACGCCGCCGAAGAAGACGCACAGCTGTGCCCCGATGGATAGGATGGGTGGTTCGGTTTCCCCACGGCGGTGGTCGTGGTGATTGCGGGGTCAGCTTTCCACGGCCGGATCAGCCAGTAGAACAGCTTCGCGTCCCAGCAACCGACAGTGGCGTCGGCCATCGTGGCGCTAAGCAGCGCGTACATGTGCGTCACTTCGCGCTCCGACATCGCATGCTGGGCGACCCAACCCGAATCCGTCGGAACGCTGAGCCAGAACCCCGATGGGGTTTGCGTGCCGGCATTAAACGCCCAGAGCGCGGCTATCTGGGTCTGCAGTGCCGTGCGAGTGTCCGAGATCTGCCGGATCTCGGCGAGCCCGGTGTTGAAGTCTGCGGAGCCGAACGCGGGCGGCGGCCCGGAGCGGAACTGATGCGCGGAAGTCAGGAACCACGGAGTGATTCCCGGAAATTGCCCACCAGCGACCGGCAAGCCAGGGGCATTGGTTGTCCAGAACCCGGGCCCTACCGGTGGCGGCGGGTTGGCGGAAACGCTGAACCCGTCGCCGATCGTGCGCGTCACGATCGCGGCGGCTACGGAGCGACCGATCGCCTCGGCCGCTACGAACGCTGGATGGGGCTGTCCCGGACCAGCATTTGCTTGGGCCGTCACCATGTCCTCGAGCATCTGAACCTTGGTGGGGAACAGGTAGCTCAAGGCCACCGCGGAAGCACCCGCGACGGCACCACGATCGGTTTCCAGGCGATCGCGCCCTCCGGCGCCAATGCCGTTACCCGAGCTATTCGAGGTTTGCCCGTCGGCGCCGATTGCAGCCTCTGCTTGCTGCACGGCCAGATACTGGGCGACGCCGAGTACCGGGTACGCGTGACCGGCGTTGATGGGACTCAACCCCGCCTGAGACACAAGGGTGCGCGCGATCTCCTGCCAGGCCGGGCTCGCTAGTCCTTCGGTAAAGGGAACGCCGCGCGATGCATCGACGCTCGCGTTCAGCCCCGTCGGCGCTGGCTTATCTGTCGAACACGCGGTAATCAGCGCCACGGTGAGGAGTGCCGCGGCAATCCGCGCGATTGCGCGCGGAGCATTGGGTGGGGATAGCGTGAAGCGGACGGGCATGTTGTCTCCTTGTGCGATGTATGCATTGCGGCCTGCAACCGACGGGAAGTCGGCGAAGGCAAAAAACCAAAGTGAGGATTGTGCCAAGGCACAATCCCAGTCAGCCGGGTTCGCGATTGGCTCCGCCGAGGGTATTGGCGACCACTATGGAGACAACTCACCCTGGGTTTCTTAGCCGCTGGAGTCTCCCACATTACCGCTCAAGGTCTTCGTGTCAAGGGCCGAGACGACTGTCACAGTGCGTCGTAGAGTGTCTGAACCAGGAGACTGTCGTTCCAATACTCGGTGTGCGCCATCAACAGTGTCGTGGCTTCCGGATCCGGAAGATTTTTCACCTTCTTCGAGCTCGTTGAGTCGGGAAGATCGTAAAGGTCGAGATACCCGCTGATGATGTCCCACGGCGAGTAGATGTTGATCCACTGGTCGGGTCTGTACTTGTAATCCTGAATCAGTGGTTGCACCGACGCAGCGAGCGACTCACGAGCTTCCGTGGTGCCGTGCCCCTGCGCGCCGAAAATGAATGCGGTCTTGTTGAGTGGCGAGCCGAACGTCAGGAAGAGCGGAGTGCGGTTGACGACGTTAAGAACCTGGTCAGCCGCAGCGGCGCCGTCTTCAAGGATCAGGCGGTTGAGCCCATCATACGCGATCACGCTCCCCAGGGAGTGCCCGAGCACAATTACGCGGTCGTACACCAGCTTGCCTGACTTGTCTTTCAGCGCGTAGACAGCGTGCGCGACTTTGTAGACTACGTCCTTTATCTCTTTCCGGAGGTCATTGAACGCGTCGACCTTGTACGGCATGACATAGATGGCCACGTCGCCGATGAACTGGACGAGAACCACGCGGATGAAGGCGCTGGCTATCACGAGCAGCGGCCAGGCGATCCCGTGCGTGCTCGCCGTCAACTTCTCCCTCCACGGAAGGAGAACTCCGAAGAATCGGAGTACCACCAGGATGATCGCCACGACGACGAGGGTAAAAGCGAGCAATACGGCGATCGTAAGCAAACGCCCCCGCGCCTCGCCGAGATCCCGGCGCAATTTGGGGACTAAGACAATCACCCACGAAAGCAGTATCACGACCATGACGACCAGGACTGCCCAGAGCCCCCACGAGTCGAAGCGCGCGTTGAAGTGATCGATCCAATCTTTGGAAAGAAACCGCTGCCAGAGCTCTGCGTCTGCCGCGACGTTTCCGCGAACGTGAAGGAAGAGAAGGCTCAGGACAGATATACCGGCGAGGATGATGGCGAGCAGAGTCAGAAAAAAGAGAACTACCGTAACCCACCCCCAGATCTTTCGAGCCATTACGGGGATGCTGGGGCGCCGGATGATTCGCGCGATCACGAGCGCCGCGCCAAACACAACCATCGCGGTGACGACAGCGTTGAAGGTCGTGGTCAGGTCCGCGAACAGACCGTCGGTCAGCCACCAGGGTCTTTGGCTGAACAACGCGCGCGCGGCCGCAACGGCCACGATTGTGGAATTGAGTGCAACCAGGGCTTCGACCGTCGCCAATGCAACCAGCAGATACAGAACTATTCGAATGGGTGTGGGAAAGGCGTGATACTCTCCCATCAGCCACCGTTTGAAGGTTTTGCGGGCGATCTTCATTCCGTTGCTAGCCGCTCCCGTCAGGAAACCCATTACCTGACGCAGCGTGATTCTCCCCTCGGTGAGCGGCGCCCAATAGCCTTCGTACACGTGTGCTTCTAGCTGCTCCGCGCCTGACTTGAGGTTGAGCTCTACTCGCTGCAGCCATTGATCGCCGGCCCTGACGGATGTGCTCACAGGTTTCTCCCGGCGACCGGTCAGCGACTCGTCGTGCGCGCGGAGGCACTCCGCAATCGCATCGAGAGTCTCGAACGGAATCTGCTGGCCCATTCCGTGGGCGACGAAGATGGCGATTCTTTTCCTCGCGACTTCGACGTTCGATTCGGGTGGAG
>JBGQIT010000305.1:0-4039 GCA_041498575.1 Gemmatimonadaceae bacterium | reverse complement strand
GTAGTAACATCCGGACCGAACGGCTCAGGTGACCACCGCGATTTTTTCCGAGAAGCGCTGCCAGCCGCCGCTTTCGAGAGCATTGTCAATCTCCGAAACGGCTTCCTCCAGCTCGTCCTCCCTGGTGAAGAAGTGGGGGGCAATCCTGATACCAGCACCCACGCGATAATCGACAAGGATGTTCCGCGACAGCAGGTGCTGCGTGACCTCATATCCGTGCGGAACATCGATTGCCACCGTCCCACCACGACGGGCAGGGTCGCGCGGCGCATTCACGGTGTAGCCGCGGGCGTCCGCCAGCTCGATCAGCCGTGAGGTGAGGCGAACGCTCTTCTCTCTGATGGCGGCAACTCCGGCGCGGCGCAGAATCTTCGGCCCCTCCGCGGCGGCGTAGAGAGCCGGGATGACCGGCGTGCCGTTCAGCCAGCGGAACGCGCCAGTGGTGTACTCCATGGAATCTTCGAATGCAAACGGACGCGAGTGCGCCTGCCAGCCCGTGAGGGCCGGTTTGAGCTGATCGCGGACGGTCGGACTCACGTAAAGGAAGCAGCCACCGGGTCCGCCACAGAGCCATTTAAGTACGCCACCCGTAAGAAAATCCGCCTTGCTCCGTTTCACGTCAACCGGTACGATCCCGACGGCGTGAAAAGAATCGAGCGAGACGAGCGCGCCCACGTCGTGCGCGTGCCCGCAGATCTCGTCCGCATCCATTAGAAAGGCGCTCCGAAAGAGCGCGTGCGAGACGGCCACGAGGCGGGTCCTTTCGTCGATTGCGTCCAACAACCTGTCGCGATCGATCGTCAATCCGTCGTCCGACCTCACGCTTACGACGCGCGCGCCGAGCCGCTTCGCCATCTCCGAGTAGGCGTAGCGGACGGATGGAAAGTCGAGCTCCGTCATCACGACGGTATCCCGCTCCTTTGAGAAGTCGATGGACGAGAGCACGGCAGTCTGCGCGATGGTGGCGTTCGGCATCATCACGATCTCGCCATCGTCCGCATTGATGAGCGGCGCGATCTCGTTGCCGACGTCAACGGGAAGCTCCCACCAGCCGCGGTTCCACGCCTTTACGCCGAGCTCGCCCCAGTCACGCGCGTACTCGGCCAGCTTCTCCGGGACGGTGCGCGGCATCGGTCCCAGGGAGTTGGAGACGAGATAATTCGTCTTCCCGAGAATTGGGAATTCCTCTCTGAAGGCGAGCAACGGGTCGCGCTGCTGGCCCGTGGCGGGTTTCACGGTCAAATGCTGTCGTCCCGGATCACTGACCCTTTCGAGAGGCGTCGCGCATGGCGCGGAATTCCGCGTCGGCGTTCCAGGTGGGAACAGTGCGGGCATTGCCGAGGGAGAGCCCAAAACGGTACACGATGTCGGCGAGCTGCGCCGCGCCACTGAGGTCCATGCCTGGGCGGTACTCGTCAGACGGCTGATGATATCGATGGGCAGTGTAGTCTTCCGCCTGTTGCAGCCCCCAACCGGCTGGGTGGCCCACGATGTCGTCGCCGCCTTCGATGGAGACGGACGGAATTCCGGCCTTGGCAAAGGAGAAGTGATCCGAGCGATAGAAGTGGCCTTGCTCCGGATGGGCGTCGGGAGACAATCGGATTCCGTCGGACTTTACGAGCTGAGCGAGCGCGGGACCGAGCGAGCTCTTGTTGTCACCCATGACGTTGAGATCGCGAACGCGGCCATTGACTGGCACGATATCCATGTTGAGAGCGGCCACGATCTTCGAAGCCGGTACGGTCGGGTGCTCACCGAAGTAGGCGGAACCCAGCAGACCCGATTCCTCGGCGGTGACGAACACGAACAGCTGCGAGCGTCGCGGCTTTATTCCCTCGGCGGCGGCGTGCGCAATGGCCAGGATCGACGCAACACCGGAGGCGTTGTCCACGGCGCCGTTGTAAATCGAGTCGCCGTTGACAACCGGGCCGATCCCGAAGTGATCCCAGTGAGCGCTGTAGGCGACGTACTCATCACGCACTTTGGGGTCTATTCCACGTACCAGTCCGATGACGTTGTTGGCAGCCATGTGCTGCAGGGTGTTCTTCATCGATGCGTCGATGATGATCCCGGTCGACACCGGCCGGAAATCGCGCGACTCTGCTTGCTGGCGCAACTGCGACATGTTCAGGCCCGCCTGGGCGAGCAACGCAGTCGCAGCGCTGTCGGTAATCCACCCACGAACGCCTATTGGCGCCGGTAGAGAAGGATTGCGCAGAAGGAGACGGTGCTCGGTCGAGTTGGAATTGACCACGACGTGCCACGGATATCCCGCGCGCTCGGTCGTGTGGACGATCAACATACCCGCCGCCCCGCGCCGCTCGGCTTCCTCGTACTTATAGGTCCAGCGTCCGTAGTAGGTCATCGCTTTTCCGCCGAACAGATTTGGCTCAGCGGCGGTAGCGGGCGGATCGTTCACCAGAACGAGAAGAATTTTCCCGCGAACATCGGTGTCTTTATAGTCGTCCCACTTGTACTCGGGCGCGGTGGCGCCGTACCCGACGAAGACCAGCTCGCCATGCGCGGAGCTGGCATCGGTCGCGGAGCCCGGCCAGACGACGACATCGTCCGTAAAGCGGAGGTTGGCGTTGGCTTTGCCTGACGCGGTGACCTTGATGGTGCCCGGATCCGCTTTTACGACGTCGATCGGAACGCGCTGGAAGTAGGAGCTGTCTCCAACGCCGGGCTTTACGCCGAATGCCTGGAGCTGGGTCGCAATGTATTCTTCCGCGATTCGTCCGCCGCGGGTCGCCGGCGCCCGGCCTTCGAGCAGGTCGGAGGAGAGAAATCGAAGATGTGCGTCGATTTCCTGGGAACTGATGCGGCTGCGTTCGTTGTCGGTCTGCGCGTCCGCCAGCGAGGCTGAAACGATGGAGAGGAGCGCGACCGAGAGCAGAACGGCGGGACGAGTCATCGATTTACCCGGAGTGTGTGGTGTACGTCAGTACATTATAGCTTCCCGCACCCAACGTTAGCATGGCCCGTCAGACTCCCCGAAGCGTGAAACGAGCAACTCCCTCCAAGCCGCGGCGCAAGGCGCACAAGGTAGCGCTCGTCCTGGGCGGCGGTGGACTCAAGGGGTTCGCGCACATTGGCGTTTTCCGGGCTCTCGAAGAGATGGGAATCGAGCCGGCGGTGGTGGCGGGCACGAGCATCGGCGCGCTCATTGGTGCCGCGTACGCTCGCGGAATGAGTGTCTCCGAGATGACCGATCGGGCCCGTGCGCTCAAGCGCCGCGACCTCTTTCGCCTCAACCGGATGGGAATGCTGCTCGAGCGGCAGCACTCGCCGGCGATATACCTCGAGGAGCCGCTCAGAACCATCGTCAAATCGATTGCGGGTGAGAAGCGGTTCAATCAGCTGAAAAGAACGCTGCTCGTGAACACCGTCGACATTCAGCGCGGCTCCCAGGTCGTGTGGGGACTGCCCGGCCTTCGCGACGTGAGCGTAGCCGAAGCGGTCTATGCATCCTGTGCCCTGCCCGGGTTTTATCCTCCCGGTGTCGTCGGCGGAAGACTGTGTGTCGATGGCGGCGTGCTCGACAACCTTCCGGTGTCGATCGCGGGCCGAGGAATGGACGCCGTAATCGCGGTCGACACGGGGTCGAGCGATCTGGAGCCGGAAAACGACATCGCGACTGCCGGTTTCGCATCGATCTACGTGCGGGCGGCGACGACGATGATGCACGCGCTTCAGCTGGCGCCCTTCGCCACCTGGACGCGACCTCCAATGATCCTGATCAGGCCGAGGGTCAATCACATCGGCTGGTTCAGCTTCTCGCACACCGACGAATTACTCGAAGCCGGCTACACGGCAGCGATGGAAGCCTGCAAGCACTATGAGGAGTGCATCACCTGGGGGATCGGGGTTTTTCCCCGCCGGGCGATGCAGATCAGGGTCGACCGCGAGAAATGCATCGGGTGCACGCTCTGCACCGCTTTGGCGCCGGACGTGATGGCGATGGATTCGCAACAGAAAGCGTATCCGCTCACGCCGGTCGTGGAGTGGTCGCCGGCGGATGGCGATTTCGTGCACCACT
>JBGQIT010000304.1:0-4066 GCA_041498575.1 Gemmatimonadaceae bacterium | reverse complement strand
CGAGCAGTGCGCGCGTTTGCGAGCGCGGTTGCGGCGTGCCTGAAATAGCTGCGTTCTGCCCCGGCAAGAACGAAACGCTGGCTAAGAGGATAGTTGGACGACGCGGTGTACAGCTCCAGTTTCCAGTAGAGCGTGTCGGCGTGAAACATCGGTTCGACCATACTTCCCTGCGCGAAGATCGGCGCAAGAGCGCGAATTCTCGTCCGCAGGTCGCGTGTGGTCACGAGTCTGGCGCGTCGCGGGACCGAATCAGCCAGAAGGTCGAAGGACTGGTACGCCCACGCGTATCCAAGCCGTGAGAGGCCGTCGCCAAGCCGTTGTCCCGCGACATCGAGCTGCGGATTGGAGACGACCACCAGCCCTTGGGCGCCGGGATAGACAAGGGAATCCTGGCGCAGCAACTGCTGGCTGGCCGCGCTCGTGACCACGCTGTCAAGCGCGGCGGAGACCGCGGAGGTCCGCAAAGCTTCGTACGATGCCGCGCTGAGAGCATAGGCACGTCGCGTAAACTCGCCGCGGGTAGCGATATAAGGCCGCTCTCGCACCATCTGAGTCTCGCGCGAGGTGAACCGCCGCACGAGCAGCGGCACGATTTCCTGCACGGTGACCGACAACACCACGATGACGGTGACGGCGATAAAACTGGTGCGAAGCTGACCGGTCCATCCGCTCAGAAGCACCGTGATGGCAGCCGCGGCAGTGGCGATCGACAGCAGCAGTAGCCCCGGCAGCAGCCACTGATGATCGACGTAGGAAAAGACGCCCTGCTCACCGCTACCGCGAATCAGCAAATCGTACGATTGCAGGCGGTAGCTCCACATCGTGATGAGAAGCAGCAGTGCCGCCAGCACGCTCAAATGGCGCCTGACGCGTGCGCTCATGCGAAGTCCGGCGCGCTCCCACCTCAAGCCGGGTGTGAGTGAATAAAGGATGACCACGACGAGCGAAACGCCAACAGTCAACAGCATCGCCCACGAGTAGGCCGCCTTTTCAAAGGGGAGCCAGGTCGTGTAGAATGCGAGGTCGTGCTGGAAGTATGGATCGGCCTCGCGAAAACTGACGCGGAGCCGCGCCAGTGCCAGCGAGGTCCAGGGCGGAAGCGCCGGCGTGACCGCGGCGGCGATCGCGATGGAGAGGAGGAATGCGAACCGGTCGATGTATTTCCGCGGTACCGCCTCGCCAAATTCCACGTTTGCGAGCCGGCGAGGCAGTGTGAGGACACCGATGCTTCTGCCCAGCGCGGAGAGATTCAGAAAGGCAACGAGCACCGCGATGACGGAGCCGATCCCGTAGATCAGCACCAGATCGCCCGTGCGTTCGCGCCAAAGCGGGCTCGCTCCGAGTGCGTCGTACCAGGTGTAATCAGCGTACAGGACGGATGCAGCGCGTCCGCCGATGAGTGCAACAGCCGCGATGACGACCCCGACGAGGAGACGCCTGCGGGTTGAAGGCATCACATCAAACCTTTACGCCCTTGGAGCGGAGCCAACCCTGCATCTCGGATTGAATCTTCTCCAGCTGCTCCTTCGTTCGCGCCTCGAACCGCATCACGAGCACTGGCTGAGTGTTCGACGCCCTGATCAACCCCCAACCATCGCCAAAGAGGACTCGCGCTCCGTCCACGGTAATGACCTTATACTTGGAACTGAAGTATTTCGTGGCTTCTTCGACAATGCCGAACTTCTTGTCGTCGGGACAGTCGACTCGAATTTCCGGCGTGGAAACGAATCGCGGAACGTCGGCCAACAGGTCCCGAACGCTTTTCCCCGAGTCGGCGACGATGCGCAGCAAGCGCGCCGCACCGTAGAGCGCGTCATCGAATCCATAGAATCCTTCGGCGAAGAACATGTGACCGGACATTTCGCCCGCAACCGGCGCGTGGGTCTCGTGCATCTTCTCCTCGATGAGCGAGTGCCCCGTCTTCCACATGATGGGAGTTCCGCCCGCCTTCTGGATGGCCTCCGGCAATGCCTGGGATGCCTTCACGTCGAAAACGATTGACTGGCCCTTCCCCGTGCGCGCCAGCACGTCGCGCGCGTAGATGATGAGGAGGTAATCGCCCCAGATTATCTCGCCAGTGTTGTCGATGACGCCGATCCGGTCCGCGTCGCCATCGAATGCAATTCCTATATCCGCCCGATCTTTTTTCACCGTGGCAATGAGGTCCTCGACGTTCTTGGGGACCGTGGGATCGGGGTGATGATTCGGAAACGTGCCGTCGCTTTCGCAGAACAGGAAGCGCGGCTTAATGCCGAGCTTCGAAAAAAGCTTCGGTGCAACGAGAGACCCCGCTCCGTTGCCGCAATCGAGCACGACCTTCAGCTCGCGAGAAAGTTTTCCGACGTGCGCGGCAATGTCGTCGACGTAGCGGTCGATGACCTGCTCGTGGCTGAGCGCACCCTTGCCGCGGGGAAAGGTGCCGGCGACGGCAAGATCGTAGATGTGCTGGATGTCGGCGCCGTAAATGGAGTTGGTGGCGAGGCCGAGCTTGAATCCGTTGTACTCGGGGGGATTGTGGGAGCCAGTGATCTGGATTCCGCCGACGACATCCAGATTGTGCTGCGACCAATACGCCAGCGGGGTGGGAACAATCCCGATGTCGACGACGTCGACGCCGCTCGCGAGCAGCCCCGCCACCAGCGCGCGATGCAATCCTTCTCCGCTGGGCCTGTTGTCGCGTCCGACGGCGATCGCACCCTTGGCCCCTTTCTCGATCAGGAATGTGGCGTACGCGCCTGCGACCGCCGTGGCTACTTCTTCCGTGAGATCCTTGCCGGCGACGCCGCGGATGTCGTATTCGCGAAAGATCGCGCGCGACATTGCCATTGGAGTTACCGCGATCGGAGCGCGACTTCCTTGCTCACAGCCGGCGTGCTGCGCTGAGTCAAGGAAACAAGGGCATCTGGGAACAGTCCGAAAATCAGGATGACGGCAGCCGATCCCCAAATCACGGCGCGGGTCCAGCCGCCCGTGCGCTCGGGAAGAACCGCGGAGCTCGCCCGCGGCTTCATGAACATCACCATCACGACATACAAATAGTACCCAGAGCTGATGACGCTGGTGACCACCAATAACACCGCTAGTTTGGTTTGTGGGAACGGAGCCTGAAGCGCGGCTTGCAGGATGTACCACTTGGCGAAGAACCCGATGCCGCCAAAGATCGGGAAGCCAAGCAGGGCAAGCATGAACACGGTCATCGCCACCGCGAGTCCCGGCCTGACGCTCCAGAGGCCGGCGTATTCCTCCACGTTCATGTAGTCCTCGCCCCTTCTTCCGAGCGCGACGACCACCGCAAACGCTCCGAGCGTTGCCATGGTGTAAGCGAAGAGGTAGAACATGAACGCGGAGCTACCGAGGCTCGTGCCCACGACCAGGGCAACGAGGATGTATCCCGCGTGCGCGATACTCGAATATGCGAGCAGGCGCTTGATATTCTTCTGGGACAGCGCGACCAGATTTCCTACGATCATGGTCAGTGCCGCGAGCCACCACACCGCCTCGTGCCAGGTCGAAAGCAATGTGGGAAACGCCTCGAGCCAGAGCCGGAATAGCGCGGCAAATGACGCCGCTTTCACAGCGGCTGCCATGTACGCCGTGGTTGGGGTCGGCGCACCTTCATAGACGTCTGGTGCCCACATATGGAAGGGCGCCGCGGCGATCTTGAAGCCGAATCCCACCAGCAGCAGCGCGATCCCGACGAGCAACAATCCGCTGTGCTCCAGTTTGAAGCTGACGATATTCGCCTTGATGGCCAGGAAATTTGTGGCCCCGGTGGCGCCGTAAACGAGGGCGACTCCGTACAGCAGGAACGCGGTCGAGAACGCGCCGAGCAGGAAATACTTTATCGCGCCCTCGGCGGAGCGCTCGCGTCGGCGATTGAGGCCGACGAGAACGTAAGCGGCGATCGACATCAGCTCGATGCCGAGGAAGACGATGATGAGGTCGCGGGCTGCGGCCAGAATCATCATGCCCGACGTCGATAGCAAAAGCAGGACGTGGGACTCGCCCGGAGTAATTCCTTCGCGCGTGTTGTAGTCTAGCGACATCGCAATGGTGCCGAGCGTCG
>JBGQIT010000303.1:0-4075 GCA_041498575.1 Gemmatimonadaceae bacterium | reverse complement strand
GGCGGTTGCCCGCCCAATCGTGCCACGCACACCGTCATTGGAACTCTACGTCCTACCGATCGGTGGCGGGCAGCTAATCAATTTTCGAAAAAGCAGTGGAGCTGAGGGGGATCGAACCCCTGACCTCTGCAGTGCGATTGCAGCGCTCTCCCAGCTGAGCTACAGCCCCGCGCGAACGCGACAGACTGTCCTCGAACCAGGTCGGGCCGATCCGTCGCACCGGATCAAAGCAAAAGCCCCGCGGAACAACGCGGGGCCGCTCTTCACTGAAACTAGCGGATCCGCGCCCAAAGTCAAGACCCCAATTGAGTCTTCAGGCCTGTAACTCTTTGCCCGGCTTAATCATACAAGCTGGGCAACATGCATAGGACGACCCTCTCGGCGTTTAGTAACACTCGCCCATTCGCATCCGCAGAACCAAAGCGGGGAGCTCTCGGCTTTGCAGCCGATCGCTGAATAGCCTTTCCGATGCGTTCGAGAGCCGCACGGTTTGGGTCTAGTTGCTTGCGAAAAGTGCATCGAAGGCGCGCGATCTGTAGACCGCGACAACTGTAACGCCTGTATGAGAGCTCCCAGCGATCAGCGTAGTCGCCTATCAGCTCCCTGCTTTGGTTCTGTGGATGCTAAGGCCGCCCGATCAGGCCACGAATATATTCCCGGGCATGTCGTTATCCCTCCGCTTCCTAGGCACGTCCGCGTCCCGGCCAACGGTCGAGCGCAACGTCTCGTCGATGGCCCTCGTCCGCGAGGGCGAGACGCTCATGTTCGATTGCGGCGAGGGCACCCAGCGGCAGATGATGCGGTACGGGATCAGCTTCGCGCTGTCCGACATTTTCTTCACGCACATGCACGCGGACCACATGCTGGGCGTCACCGGATTGCTTCGCACGCTCGCGCTCCAGGGCCGCACCGAGCCGATGAATCTCTACGGCCCGCCGGGCTCCGAAAAAATGCTGTGGCGGGCGATCACCCTCGGAAGCGAGAAGCAGGCCTTCGAGATCAAGGTGTTCGAGATCACGCCGGAGAGTCCGCTCAAGCGGAACGGATACTCGGTGATTCCCTTCACCGTCGAGCACGGAGACAGGCTGGCGATCGGGTACCTCATCGCCGAGGAGACGCGCCTGGGTAGATTCAATCCCGAGCTGGCGCGCGCGATGGGAATCCCCGAGGGCCCGCTGTGGGGAAAAATTCACAAGGGTGAGACCGTGAGTCTCCCCGACGGGCGCACGGTTCTGCCATCAGAGCTGGTCGGACCCACGCGTCCTGGAAGACGCATCGTGTTGACGGGTGATTCGCGTCCCTCCGAGAGCACAGTCGTCGCCGCGACCGGAGCCGATATTCTGGTTCACGAAGCGACATTCGCAAGCGAAGAGGCACCGCGCGCGCTCGAGACCGGACATTCGACCGCGCGCGAAGCGGCCGAGGTCGCCGCCAAGGCCGGGGTAAAAAAGCTCGTGCTCACGCATGTCTCCGCCCGCTACTCACGCGATACCACTGAGCTGGAGCGCGAGGCCCGCGAGATCTTTCCGGCCACAATCATCGCGCGCGACGGCCTGGAGCTCGACATTCCGTTCGAAGCCGCAGGCGCCGACTAAGAGATCGCTTGCGCGGTCGGTCGGTGAGGATGTCCTCTGCGGGGCAGTGTCCTCGCGTGCCCCTCCGAGGACACCCTCACCTCCCTCCCAATCGAGATCTCGTGAGCGGGCCGCCCGTGGTGTGCGAGCGGAGAGAAACGATCTCAACCTTTCTCGCGCGCGCGCCAGCACGCTGAACGTGCGGAACACGCGAAACTAGACCTGCTGTGATGTTTAACGGGAAGTCGGAGCGGGTCCTCCGCAGGACGCTCCGCAGCCCAGGCGCCGAGCGAAGCCGGCTGCCGTACGCGGCGAAGCCGCGTGGGCGAGGACGAGCGGCCGAAGGAGGATCCGCTCCGACGGACCGCCGCGACAAACCAGAGGCTAAGAAGCTCGGTCGACGCGCGTGGAGTTGTTCGACACGGGCATTGAACGCCGAAAGAGCAATCGCAGCTTCTCGTCTGTCAGCGCTTCCATGATTTTGTCGGAGGAGACACGAGATGTCACGCTACGCGACTCAGGACCGCTCCAAATGTCCCAGGCGTAGCGGTCGAGGCGCGCGGTCTTGCCGCCCGGATGATGGAACACGATCATCGCGTTGCTCGCGCCCGGAACCTGAACCTCGACTCCCCAGTTCGTCCCGTCTGGGCCGGTGAACGGCCTTATCTGTCTTGCCATGATTTCTCTAGTTAGATGTCAGCACCATCGGATCCAGGCGCTGTCGCCCAACGAATCCAGCGTCGATCTCGTGCCAGTAAAGCACGCTCGGCTCACCGAGTTTCCAGCAGTAGAAGACATCTCGTCCGTCGATCTGTCCGCGAAAATCCACCAGCCCGGTGTCCATGCCCTTGCAGATTACGCCCAGGTCGTTCAGCTCGGCGATGTAACCCTCGATGTCGCGCGCGAGACGCTGCGCCTCGATCTGGAGGAGCTCCGCGATCGCATCGGGATGTTCGGGTCGCGATCCCACGGTCGCGAGCTCGAACTCGCGGACCTTGTCCTCCCAGGCTTCGTGATCGCGCACGAGATCCGCGACGATCCTGCTGACGAGAGGCAGGGTTCGGTTGGCTTCTTCAATCGTGAAGATTCTTTCCATAGGTAGGTACTCTCATCAGATGCGGAAGCCTGGTCAAGTGTGAGCGCCACCGGAAAAGCTTCCATCTCGCAAGCTGCAAAGCAGTCAGCTCCCTGCTTCGGTTTTGTGGATGCCAGTTGTCATCTCCTGTGCCTCTCCTCCGATGTTCTTCCCTCCTCCGTCCTCTCCCGCAACCTCGTTTCTCTCCTCTGCTTCGCCGCCTCGTAGCGGCGAAGCTCCTCGGGCGTCTCGGGCTTCAGGCGTGGAACAGGAACCGGCCTTCCGTTCCGATCGACGGCGACGAATGTCAGGTAGCACGAGTTCGTGTGACGCCGGACTCCGGTGAGAAGATTTTCCGTCTCGACGCGCACCCCGATCTCCATCGACGTCCTGCCGACGAAGTTGACACTCGATTTCATGATGACGAGATCGCCGACGTGGATGGGCTCGCGGAAATCCACGCGATCGACCGACACGGTCACACACGCCATCCGCGCGTGTCGGATGGCCGAGACGGCGGCGGTGGTGTCCATCATCGAGAGAACGACGCCTCCGAACACGTGACCGAGCACGTTGGCGTGCTGGGGCATCATGAGCTGCGCGGTCTCGTGCTGGGTCTCGTGAACCGGGCGTGGGCCGTTGCCCCGCGCTCCCGCATTGCGCTCCTTGGTGCTCATGATCGCGTTGCCCTGTTCGGTCTTCGAGCTCGCACTCGATGATTTGCCCTCTGATTTCGGCCGGCTCACGTCTGGCGCCCCGTCGCTCTCACGGGCGCTCTCGAGTGCGGCGCCTTCCGCGACACCTGCTGGATCCGCTCTCCGTAGGCGGTCGCATCATTGAACGCGCGTGCCAGCGCGTGACGAGTCTCCGCGTCTACGCGTGGCTTGTCGAGCCAGAATATCTGGACGAAGCTCGAGGCGACGAGTCCCAGCCTCCACTCCCGTCCGCGGCGATCCCGAAGTGACAGCGCGTTCGCCTTGTGGACCGAATCGTAGTGGGAGATGACATCGTAGCCATCGTGTCTCCACCTGCGATTCACGAGTCCGCCCTCGCCCGCCGCTTCCTGGACGGTGGAATCGCGCAGCATTCGATCGAGCGCGGCCGGCTTTCCATTTCGGATGTCGATCACCGCTCGCGTCGTGTCGTCCTGGTCGTGATCGTTCGTGCGCTCGATGGAGAGCCTGTGCTCGAGCGCCACGTAAGGGCCGAGGACATTCAGGATGTCCGTCTCCCCGACGGCGGTAATGTCGACGTCGTCGTCCGGATCATCGTCGGGGCCAAGCAGTGGCGCGCGCGGATGTTGGCGATGGTACTCTTCAGCGAGATGGACGATCGCGGTGTCGTCGTAGATGACAGCCGAGTCTCCCGTCGCGAGCTCGCGTCGGAACACCCGCTCGCCGCTCAGGAGCGCTCGGGGAAAAGAGCG
>JBGQIT010000302.1:0-4108 GCA_041498575.1 Gemmatimonadaceae bacterium | reverse complement strand
TTATCCATTTGCGTTTCATTGGTTCGTCCCTCCGCTTAGCTCCCGCGCCATCCTCTCATAATCGGCACGGGCGCGCGCCCCCTTTCGGACAAGGCGCCCAAGATATCCGAGAAGGACAATCCACGTAACCGCGTAAGCCGCGATGACAAAAGTCAGATTTGACGAATCCATAGTCACCGGCCTCCCATTGCGGCCGCCTCGGCCATGTGCTCGACCGCTCGCTCGAGGCGGGCGATCTCGTAGCGCCTCCGGATGAAATAGATCATCACGAGCAGCAAGGCGATCGCATTCAGCCGCAGGCCCATCGTGTACGCCGGATCGAGCGTCGCCGGGCTCGACGGTGGTTGATGCAGTGTCCGCCACCATTTCACGGACATATAGACGATCGGCACATTGAGAGCGCCGATCGCGCCGACCGCCGCGCTCCATCGCGCCTTCTGCTCCGGGTCGTCGACGAACGCGCGTAGCGCGAGATAGCCGACGAAAATGAGGAACAGCACCAGCGTGGACGTAAGGCGCGCGTCCCATACCCACCATACACCCCAGGCGGGGCGCCCCCAGATCATGCCCAGCATCAGCGTCAGGCCGTTGAATGTAGCACCGACCTCGGCCGCCGAAGCGGCGATCAGGTCGTCATTCTCTCTGCGTTTCCACAGATACCGCACGCTGAAGACGAGCACCACGAAGAACGAGAGGAACGTCATCCACGCCGCCGGAACGTGCACGTACATGATCTTCTGCAGATGCCCCATGTCGCCTTCGGCGGGAGACGTCAGGATGGCGTACGTCTGGGCCGCTATCACGGCGCCGAAGCTGACAAACGCCAGCCAAACACTGGTGCGTGGCGGGCGCGCAGGGCGTCTGTCGCGCGAATGGTCGGAGGAGGAAATCAATTCGCCTTCAGGCCTCAATGACGTGTTCAAACGCAATGAACGTGGCTGTGAGGAATACTAGGTCGTAGGCCACGAGTAGTCGAATCCAGGCGCCCGCTTCGTGCATCACGTCTGTGCCCAGCAGCGCCTTTGACGCCGTCGTCGCCGCGATCAGGACCGGCACCAGCATTGGAAAGAGCAGCAGCGGAAGCAGGACCTCCCGGGCGCGGCTGCGGCTCGTCATCGACGCGTAAAACGTACCCAGCACTACCAGGCCCACCATGCCGAGAGCGAGGACGCCGAGGAGCGACGGCCAGGCAACCGGGATCGAAACGCCGAACAACACGATTCCTGCAGCGACGACGATGGCGACCATCAGCGTCAGGAACATCAGGTTGCCGAGCAGCTTTCCGGCAAAGATCGTCCAGCGCGGCCCAGGATACTGCAGCAGCGGTTCGAGTGCACCACTTTCGAGTTCCACCTGGAAGGAGCGATTGAAAGCGAGCACGCCGGAGAACAGCGTGGCGAGCCACACCGCTCCGACCGACGCGTTGCGCAGCGTTTCTGCATCGGGGCCGAGTGCCAGGCCGAGAAGAATGAGAATCGTCACGCCGAGCGACGCTACACTGTTGAACCCCGCCTTTGCGCGGAGCTCGGTGGTGACATCCTTTCTAGCGATTGCGCGCACTCGCCGCCAATCATCGCGCCACGCCATCAACGCGTCCCCTCGATACGACCTTCGAAGAGAGTGAGCGTGCGATCGAGCATCGCTTTGGCAGGGGCGAGCTCGTGCAACGCCACGAGCGCCGCACCGCCGGACCCTACGATGCCGGCGATTACGGAGTTCATGAGTTCGACACCCTCGCCGTCTAGATTGCTGTACGGCTCGTCGAGCAGAAGCACCCGGGGATTTCGCAGGACGAGGCGCGCGAGCGCCAGCCGGCGCTGCATCCCGGCAGAGAATCCGCGCACACGGTCACCCGCGACGTGCCCGAGGCCGACGCGTTCGAGGCTGCTCTCTGCCGCCGCGTACGTTAATCCCAGCATGTCCGCGGCGAACCGCAGGTTCTCGCGTGCCGTAAGGTCGTCGTAGAGGCCGGGGGTGTGCGCCAGGTATCCGACTTGACCACGCACGCCGCTGGCGTTGCGCACGATATCGAGCCCGTTGACAGAGCCGGAGCCGGAGTTCGGGTTGAGCAGCGTCCCGAGGATCCGCAGCACGGTGCTCTTCCCACTGCCGTTCGGTCCCAGCAGCGCCACGGCTTCGCCGCGCCGTACCTCGAGCGATACTCCGCGCAGCACCCATCGTGCGCCGAAGCGCTTGCCAAGACCAATGACGTTAATCGCTCGATCGGGCTGGCCGTTGGACATCGGATGAAAGCGTGGGCGGAGGTGACGTGCGGTCCGGAGCGCGATCGGAATAGCCGAATATAAAGCGCGATCGCGCGCTCAGCGTCCGCCCGGCCCCGGCGCCGATGACGGTTCCGCTCCGCCCGTCAGGTCGGGCTAGCTTCACGTTGGTGGTGTAGCCGCCCTACAACGCCGGACGAGCGACTCTTTGCAGGCGCGGCCGGTAGCTCATCGAGATCGTGATGAACCGGGCGTTGTAATCGTTGAGATTGTTTCCCAGGAAAATGCCGTTCCCTTCCGCCGGTTTGAGTCCAAGCGTCCTGAAGTCGTTCTGTGCCCACCTCTCGGTTTGGTATCGGAGCGTCATTCCCCATTCGGGCGTCACGAAATAAGTCGCGAAGAGCGTCATTGGCTGAAATTTCTGCGTTACCTCCGGAAGGTCCGACGCAGTGGCGTTGAAATTCTGCGTCACGGTTCCGCCCGTGGGAGTGAGAGGATTGAAGGTCGCCATTCGGAACTTTGCCCGCGAGGCGTCCAGGCGCCCACCTGCCTCGAACCGATTCGGAACGAAAGCCGCCCGGAATCCGGCGCTCACCGTCCTTATCTCGTCGTGGTTGTTGGCGACCCAATCATAGGTAGGGTTGTTCAGCTGACCGGTGGCGCGGTACTGGGAACGGAGCCGCGTGAGAAACCTCTCGTTGGTCAAGCTGCCGTCTACGGAGAATCGGTCGGTGACGGCCCACGAGATGTCGCCTTCCTGCATGTTGTTCCTGTCGCTCTGCAATCCGTAGGTGGAGTGCGGGTACTCGTCGTGTCCGATGGTCCAGCTCCCCGAGATCGTCAGCTGATCGAGCGGGGTCAGCGTCGCCAGCAGATTCGTTCGCTCCCGATCGCGGTCTGACTGGTCAAAGCGCCGGTGCAGTGGCTGGTCAGTCTCCATGTTTTGAATGTACTCTCCGTGAATACGCCGCCTCCCGGTGGTGTAGCTCGACCTGAGAGACATCCAGTCGAACACACCGAGATCCAGGCTCACGCGCGGAGATCCCTCCCTCAGGTCGGCAACGTTGCGCGCCTCGCTTCTCTTCCAGCGCTCCCAGCCGTATCCCGCTGAGAAAGTCAGCGGCAGGCCGGTGAATCTCCACGTTCCGCCGGCATCCGCGTTACGTCTCGTGAAAGGCAGAATCTCCCGATCTTCAGCCGCGGCCACCGAGCGGTCGTTGATGATTAGGACAGGCATGCTTTCGACGTCCACACGATCACGGAAACTGAAAGTGCGATAGCGCGCCGTGAGTGTGAGCGGGGTGATCGGCCTGCTCACACCTGATACGTAGAGGGACGAAGTTCCCGAATGACCGCCGAGGCGCTGGGGAATCTGGGAAAGGTCTGCGACGATCGCGCTGTTGATCGTCGCGGGAATGAAGGGCTGGTTCTGAATCCAGAGGCTGTAGCTACCGCTGGCGTTGAGCCGGGTGCGGTACGGCAGGCTGAGAGCGGCATTCACCACGCCGGTGTGGGCCTGGTTGCTTGGAGCGAGAGCGGTCCTTCCGCGCGACGAGCCCGTCGTCGCCTGATCCGTGGTGAGCAGTGGATTGTCAGAGGTGACCGACGCGAAGGTGTTGATGAACGCTGAGTAGTCGTAGGATCCGATCACCTGGAATCTCTCGTTCGAGTATGCCTCGGTGAACTTGATGTCCTGCATCGTCTGGTCGATGGGCTCGAGAATCTCGCGCAAGTTGTTCCCTGGAGATCCCATGGCCATGCCCATCGGCCGTGAGCCGGATTTTTCGATCCCCGTGTACTCGGTTCGCAAATCCCAGTGCGGTGACGGGGTGAACGCTGCGGCGGCCTTCACCGCGTTCCACAATGTCCGCACGGGCGCGAGGTAT